>CANFZJ010000019.1 GCA_947451445.1 Comamonadaceae bacterium | reverse complement strand
CGAGCCGCCCGAGTTCGACGACGGCTGGGCGGCGGTGCTGCTGGACGACGTGCACCTGTACAACCCGGCGCAGCAGCACATGGCCTTCAAATGGTTTGTCAACGCGCAAACCTGCAACTGCTGGGTGCTGGGCGCGGGCGACGTGCCCCCGGCCCACCTGGTACTGCGTGAAGACTTGCGTACCCGCCTGGGCGGCGGCCATGTGTTTGCACTGCAGCAACTGAGCGAAGACGACTGCCGCAGCGTGCTGCACCGTGAAGCCCAGGCCCGCGGCCTGGTGCTCAGTGCCGAGGTGGTGGACTTCATGCTGCGCCGCTTCAGCCGCGACCTGGGCAGCCTGGTGCAGCTGCTGGAGCACCTGGACCGCTACGCCCTGCAAACCCGCCGCGCCATCACCATTCCCTTGATCAAATCCATGCTGGAGACTATTTGAAAGCCACCCCCGTCAAGCTGGCCCTGTTCGACCTGGACCACACCCTGCTGCCCCTGGACTCGGACTACGCCTGGGGCGCATTCACCACCGCCATCGGCTGGACCGACCCGGTGCTGTTCGCCCAGCGCAACGACGACTTTTACCAACACTACAAGGCCGGCACGCTCGACATCCACGCCTACGTGCGGTTTGCCACCGCGGCCATGCGCCAGCAGGGTGCTACTAAATCAATAGCTGCCCACGCAGACTTTATGCGCGCTACCGTGCTGCCAGCCATACAGCCGCAAGCGCGGGCGCTGCTGCAGCAGCACCAGGCGGCGGGCGAGCCGGTGGTCATCGTCACCGCCACCAACGCCTTTGTCACCCGCCCCATCGCCCAGGCGCTGGGCGTGGAAGAGCTGATTGCGGTGGACCTGGAGGTGGGCACAGACGGCTGGTTTACCGGCGAGATTGCCGGGGTGCCGTCCTTCCGCGAAGGCAAAATCACCCGTGTCGAACAGTGGCTGGCCCAGCGCGGCCTGGGCTGGGCCGACGTGGACGCCACCTTCTATTCCGACTCCATCAACGACCTGGCCCTGCTGGAAAAAGTGCAGCATCCGGTCGCCACCAACCCCGACGAACGTCTGCGCGCCATCGCCACCCAGCGTGGATGGCGCATACTTGACCTGTTCCAAAAATCCCCATGATCAAGACATTCTTCGACAAATTGATGGGCAAAAAGCCCGCCTCCGGCGCCAAAAAACCCAAGTTTGGCAAGCGCATTGAAATCCCCGCATCCGAGCACGGCATCGACCCCCACCTGGTGGACGAACGCGCGCTGCACGTGGTGGGCACGCTGCAGCAGGCGGGTTTTGAGGCCTACATCGTCGGCGGTGCGGTGCGCGACCTGCTGGTCGGCCTGCGGCCCAAAGACTTCGACGTGGCCACCAACGCCACGCCCGAGCAGGTCAAGGGCCTGTTTCGCCGCGCCTTCATCATCGGGCGGCGCTTTCGCATCGTCCACGTGGTCTATGGCCGGGGCCGCGACAACGAGGTGATCGAAGTCTCCACCTTCCGCGCCTACATGGACAACGCCGCCGCCGAGCAGGTGGCAGGCAACGAACGCACCAGCAAAAGCGAGCTGGCCAACATGAAGCACGCGGTCGATTCCAGTGGCCGTGTGCTGCGCGACAACGTCTGGGGCCCGCAAGAAGAAGACGCAGTGCGCCGCGACTTCACCATCAACGCCATGTACTACGACCCCAAGAGCCAAATTGTGGTGGACTACCACGGCGGCATCAAGGACAGCAAAAACCGCGTCATCCGCATGATCGGCGACCCGGCCACCCGCTACCGCGAAGACCCGGTGCGCATCATCCGCGCCGTGCGCTTTGCCGCCAAGCTGGGCCCGCTGGGCTTTGCGCTAGAGCCCAAAACCGCCGCTCCGCTGGTCAAGTCGCAAAAGCTGCTGGCCGACATGCCGCAAAGCCGCCTGTTTGACGAAATGCTCAAGCTGCTGCAAACCGGCCACGCCGTGGCCACCATCGCCCAGCTGCGCAAGCTCGGTATGGCTACCGGCATTTACCCGTTGCTGGACGTGGTGGTCGAGCGTGCCGACCAGCCCTTTGTGCTGGCCGCCCTGCAAGACACCGACCGCCGTGTGGGCGAAGGCAAACCGGTCGCGCCCAGCTTTTTGCTGGCCTGCGTGCTGTGGGCTGATGTGCGCGCGGGCTGGACGGCCCGCGCCGCCCACCAGCCCTCGTTTGCGGCACTGCAAGATGCGGTGGAAGACGTCTTCAACGCCCGCATTGGCGACGTGTCTGGCCGCGGCAAGCTGGCCGGGGACATGCGCGAAACCTGGCTGATGCAGCCCCGCTTCGAGAAGCGCGTGGGCAGCGGCCCCTACGGCATGATCGACCAGCCACGTTTTCGCGCTGCCTTTGACTTCATGCGGCTGCGCGCCGACGCGGGCGAGGTGGAGCAGACAATAGCCGACTGGTGGCAAGAATTCACCACCGGCAGCGACGACCAGCGCGAAGACCTGATCACCCAAGTGCGCGAAGAGCAAAACCGCCGCCAGCGCCCCGTGCGCGTGCCGCGTGTGGTGCCAGTTGCCGCATCTGCCGCATCTGCTGTGCCCGCAGATGCCACCCCGGCCGACCCCGACGCCGCACCCAAAAAGCGCCGTCGCCGCCGCAAACCGGGCGGGCAGGGTGGAGCCGCTGTTGCAGATGTTTGAGCCCGTCACCGCCTACATCGCGCTGGGGGCCAATCTGGGCGACGCCGCCCAGGCTGTGCGGGGGGCGATGGACGCCATCCACGCCTTGCCAGACACCCAGGTCAGCCGCCGCTCCGCGCTGTACCTAACCACCCCGGTCGATTCCGACGGGCCGGACTACGTCAACGCGGTTATTGAAGTAAAAACCACTTTGCGCGCGCCCCACTTGCTGGAGCAGCTACAAAAAATAGAGCAAGGTGCAGGCCGCAAGCGCCCCTACCGCAACGCGCCACGCACGCTGGACCTGGACATCCTGCTGTTTGGCGGTGGCCACATCAGCAGCCCGGCCCTGACCGTGCCGCACCCGCGCATGGCCCAACGCGCCTTTGTGCTCAAGCCCCTGGCCGAGATCGCCCCGCACCTGGTCAAACCCGCCCAGCTGCGCGCAGTGCGCGACCAGGCGATCGAAAAGCTGTAGCCGTTCGTCCTTTGGGGCGTCAGTGCTCTGCCGCCAGCGCGGCGGCGGGCACGGGGCGACCAAAGTAGTACCCCTGGAAGGCGTCGCAACCGATGCCGGCCAGAAAGTCGTGCTGCGCGGCGGTTTCCACCCCTTCGGCAATCACCTGCAGCCCCAGGCTGTGGCCCAGCGCCACGATGGTGCGGGCGATGACGGCGTCGCTGGGGTCGGTGAGCACGTCGCGCACGAACGATTGGTCGATCTTGAGCTGGTCCAGCGGCAGCCGCTTCAGGTGCGATAGCGACGAGTAGCCGGTGCCAAAGTCGTCCAGCGAAAAGCACACCCCCAGGGCCTTGATCTCGTTCATCTTGACGATCACGTCCTCGATGTTGTTGAGCAGCATGCTTTCGGTCAGCTCCAGCTTGAGCCGGTGCGGGTTGGCGCCGGTGTGCTGCAGTGCGGTGGTCACGCGGGCCACAAAGTCGGCCTGGGCGAACTGCAGGGCGCTGACGTTGACCGCCATGGTCCAGTGCGCAGTGGCAGGGCTGGCGGCCCAGACCAGCAGCTGGGTGCAGGCCGTTTCCAGCACCCACTGGCCCAGCGGCAGGATCATGCCGGTTTCTTCGGCCAGCGGGATGAACTGCGCGGGTGAGACCATGCCGCGCTGCGGGGTGTGCCAGCGCACCAGCGCCTCGGCTCCGCAGGGGCGGCCCTGGTCGTTGACCTGCACCTGGTAGTGCAGCACGAACTCGTGTTGTGCCAGGCCCCGGCGCAGGTCTTTTTCCAGCTCGGCATGGGCCAGTACGGCAGCCTGCATGGCGGGGTCAAAAAAGCAGGCGGTGTTGCGCCCGGCGGCTTTGGCCTGGTACATGGCGACGTCGGCTTTTTTCAGCAGATCGTCCAGGCTGGTGTGGTCGTGGGTGAACACCACGATGCCGATGCTGGGCGTGCTGTCATAGGTCTGGCCGTGCAGGCTGTAGGGCAGGCCCAGCGCGTACAGTACCTTGTTGGCCACAGCCTCGGCCTGGGTGGCGGCTTCCTGGGCGTGGGGGCTCAGGTCTTCCAGCAGCACCACGAATTCGTCGCCGCCCAGGCGGGCCACACAGTCCATTTCGCGCATGCAGGCGTTCAGCCGTGCCGCCACTTGCTGCAGCAGCACGTCGCCTACGTCGTGGCCCTGGGTGTCGTTGAGCTGTTTGAAATGGTCCAGGTCCAGAAACATCACCGCAGCGTGCTGGTGGCTGCGGGTGGCACTGCGCATAGCCTGCTTGAGCCGGTCCATCAGCAAGCGCCGGTTGGGGAGGCCGGTCAACGGGTCGTAGAAGGCCAGGCGGCGGATTTCTTCGTCGCGTTGGCGGGACTGGGTGATGTCGCGCACGATGCCGATGAAGCTGGGCTGGCCCGCCCGGGCAATCTGCGACACCGACAGGCTCATTGGAAACACTTCGCCGTTGCGGCGCAGCCCTTCCAGCTCGCGCGATGCGCCGATGATGCGGGCCTCGCGGGTGCGCTGAAAGTGCTGCATATAGCCATCGTGGTGGCTGCGGTGGGGTTCGGGCATGAGCATGGACACATTGCGCCCCAGCACTTCGGCCAGGCTGTAGCCAAAGATATGGCTGGCGGCCTTGTTGAACGACTCCATCTGCCCCTGCAGGTTGATGGTGATGACGCCGTCCAGCATGTTGTCCAGGATCGCCTGGTTGTGCTCGGCCGAGGCGTGCAGCGCTTGCTGGCCGGCCAGCAGCTGCTCTTTGCGCAGGGTGGTGTTCTGGTGCGACGCCACAAAGTGGCCGGGGTAGCCGTGCAGGGCCGCCAGGCGCAGCATGAACCAGCGCTTTTCCTGCCCGTGGTGGCAGGGGTATTCAAAGTCGAAGTTCTGGGCGCGGCCCTCCAGCACGGCGCGGATCTGGGCCCGCACGCTGTCCCGCCGCTGCGGGTGGTGGCGGGCGTAGAGCTGGCACATCTCCAGGTAGCTGCTGCCCACCCAGGGGTGCTGCACGGGCTGGCCGTGGTGGGGGCAGTCGCGCCAGGCCCGGTTGACGTAGCGGATGGTGCCGTGCCGGTCCAGGATGGAGATCTGGCTGTGCAGCGAGTCGAGTACCGAGGCGGGTATGCCTGCGACGGTGGGGGCGGGGTGTGCGTGGGTGTCCGGTAACGGGTGCATGGCTCAGGGCAGCTGAAAGACGTGCACCGAACGGGCCAACGCTACGCTGCTGCTGCTCAGGCCCTCGGCCGAGGCGGCGGATTGTTCGACCAGCGCGGCATTTTGCTGGGTGACTGCATCCAACTGGGTGACGGCCTGGTTGACCTGGGCAATGCCCAGCGACTGCTCTTGGGTAGCCTGGGTGATCTGCTTGATGAGGATGCCCACATGCTTGACCGATGCCACCACCTCGTCGATGGTGCGGCCAGCGTCTGTCATCTGGTCGGTGCCGGTGGCGATTTGGGCGACCGACTGGGCGATCAGCGTGCGGATTTCGCGCGCCGCCACCGCGCTGCGCTGGGCCAGCGTGCGGACCTCGGAGGCCACCACGGCAAAGCCCCGGCCCTGCTCGCCTGCGCGGGCTGCTTCCACGGCGGCGTTCAGCGCCAGGATGTTGGTCTGGAAGGCGATACCTTCAATCACGCTGACGATTTCCTGCACTTTTTTGGACGAGGCATCGATTTGCTGCATCGCCAGGCTGACCTGGTGTACCGCCTGCCCACCCCGGGTGGCCACCAAGGTGCTTTGCTCGCTTTGCTGTGCCACCTGTAGCGCTGCATTGGCGGTGTGCTGCACCGTGCCGGACAGCTGCTCCATGCTGGCGGCGGTTTGCTGCAGGCTGCTGGCCTGTGACTCGGTGCGGGCCGACAGGTCCATGCTGCCGGAGGCGATTTCGGCGGCGGTGCGGCTGAAGCCGTTGATCTCTGTGTGTACATCGCCCACCACGGCGCGCAGATTGATTTTGACCTGCCACAGGTTGCGCACCAGCGAGCCCAGCGGGCCCGGGCGGTCCAGGCGGATGCTGGTATCCAGGTTGCAGCCCGACAAATCGCTGGCAAACCGCTCGGCTTCGTCGATCACATCGGCCACATGGGTCTTGAACCACAGCACCATGGCGGCGGCAGCCACCAGCTGCAGCCCGGCTTGCAGCAGCCAGCCCTGCGTACCCTGCACGCCCAGCCACTGCGGTAGCAGGCCCAGGCCCACCATGCCGCCTAGCACCAGCATGTAGCGCTGGGTAAATCCGATGCGCTCCAGCCGGGCCCACAGGCCGCGCCAACCCAGCGCCCGCACCGCGCCACCGTGCAGGGTGAAGCGGGGGCTATGGCGTTGCTGGTCCATGCGGGCGTACAGCTGCTGTGCGTCCTGCACCTGTTGCCGGGTGGGCTTGGTGCGCACCGACATATAGCCCTGCGGCTTGCCGTTTTGCATGATGGGGGCCACGTTGGCCTGCACCCAGTAGTGGCTGCCGTCCTTGCGCCGGTTTTTCACGATGCCCATCCACGGGCGGCCATGGCCGATGGTGCTCCACATGTCTTTAAAGGCCTCGGGCGGCATGTCCGGGTGGCGGATCATGTTGTGCGGCTGGCCGATCAGCTCGTCGTAGCTGTAGCCGCTGACCTGGGCAAACGCGGAATTGCAGTGGGTGATGATGCCCTGGGCATTGGTGGTGGACACCAGCATGTCGGCCGACGGATAGTCGTATTCCTGCTGGGTCACGGGCAAGTTGGTTCGCATATCTATACCTTGTGCGTAAGTTATGCATCTGATTGAAACCAAATTTAACGATGGGAACAAGCCTTCAGTGGCTGTGTGCGCAGCCCATTTGCGCATTGTTTGACCGGGGTCAATAAAAGTGGAGCCTCTTTGTTTTTTTACGCCATCGGTAGGCGGTATGTGCCTTGTTGTGAGCCTCTGGTGAGCCTGTCAGCAGCCCCAGCTGCGCCTCAGTACGCGACGCCGGGCACTGTATGGGTGTTGGTAGGTAAATAAATATGTAGAAAGATGAATCCAAGGCGTGCTCTCCCGCGTATCTCCTTGTGCCACCTGGCATCAACGGATACCCCTCTGAGGAGCCCACCATGCAATTCAAACGCCACCCCGTCACCGCCGCCTGCCTGCTGCTGGCCATAGGAAGCATTGGCAGCGCAGCCTTTGCCTCCAGCCACCGCGAGGCCCCGTTCATCACCACCGCGCCCAAGGTGGACGGCACCGACTTCTACATGTTCCGCAGCTACGAGGGGGTGGCCAGCAACGGCACGGGGGGCCGGTCGGACTACGTGACCCTGATCGCCAACTACCAGCCGCTGCAGTCGCCCTACGGTGGCCCCAACTACTTCTCGATGGACCCGAACGCGCTGTATGAGATCCACCTGGACAACGTGGGCGACGCCAAAGAGCACCTCACCTTCCAGTTCCGGTTCAACAACAAGCTGAACAAGGTGGCGCTGGACATCGGCACTGCCAAGGTGGCGATTCCGCTGGTCCAGGCCGGTGCGGTGGCCAATGTGAATGACGCCAACCTGAACCTGAACGAGAGCTACACCGTCAACCTGGTGCGTGGCGACCGCCGCAAAGGCAGCATGGCCGCCGTCACCAAGACCGACGGCAGCGCCACGTTTGAAAAGCCGGTGGACTACATCGGCAGCAAAACCCTGGGCAACCCCGCCGCCTACGAGGTTTACGCCCAAAAGCACATCCACAGCATCAAAGTCCCCGGCTGCCCCGCAGGCAAGGACACGGGCAAGGTGTTCGTCGGCCAGCGCCAGGACGGCTTTGCGGTCAACCTGGGCACGGTGTTTGACCTGGTGAACGCGCCCGCGTCCTTTTTGCTCGACCCGGCCAACAAAGACGCCGCAGGCAACGGTGGCCAGCACGTGGTTCAGAAGACCAACATCACCACCATCGCGCTGGAAGTGCACAAAGACTGCCTGACCGCGGGCACCGAGACCGTGCTGGGCGGCTGGACCACCGCCAGCCTGCGCCAGGTGCGGCTGCTGAACCCGCAGCCCCCCAGCGGCCACCAGACCAGCGCCAAAAACGGCGGTGCCTGGGTGCAGGTGTCGCGCCTGGGCAACCCGCTGGTCAACGAGCTGGTCATCGGCCTGCCCGACAAAGACAAGTTCAACGCCTCCGCGCCCAAGAACGACACCCAGTTCCTGACCTACGTCACCAACCCCACCTTGCCCGCGCTGCTGGGCCTGGTGCTGGGCGCCAACGTGGCCCCCACCAACCTGCCGCGCACCGACCTGGCCACCGTGTTCCTGACCGGCATCCCCGGCGTCAACAAGCCCGCCAGCGCCACCCCGTCCGAAGTGCTGCGCCTGAACACCGCCATCGCCCCCGTGCCTGCCGCCGAGCAAAACCGCCTGGGTGTAGCCGGTGAAGTGCTGCGCGTAGGAGGCGTGGCCAACCTGTCCCAGGCCCGGGACCTGGCCGGCTTCCCCAATGGCCGCCGCCCCAAGGACGACGTGGTGGACATCGCCCTGGTCGCCATGGCAGGCGGGCTGTGCGTCATCAACGGCGACAACAACGCCCTGGGGCTGAACGGTGTGCCTGGCGTGCCCAGCCTTACCTCGGCTTGCAAGCCGTCCAGCGTGCCCCTGGGTGGCGCATCGGCCAACCTGCATGACGGCGTGGACCAGGCCACCGTGCCGTTCCTGGCGCGCTTCCCGTACCTGAACACGCCGAATTCCGGCTCGGCAACGTACTAACCCCACGGAGGCACCATGCGTACTATGAAATATATAGCTATCACCGCTGTATCTACCTGCACTGTGGCCATTTTGGCTGCTTGCGGTGGGGGCGGCGACGGCTCTGTGCCGATCGCGTACGTGCCGGGCACCGAGGTGCCGGTCGGCGTGCAAACCGAGGTGGGCCAGGTGCTCAGTTTTGGCCAGCAGCAAATCGCCAGCAACACCAATGACACCAGCGACCCGCTGCTGCTGGGCGACGATACGACGCTGGCAGTGAGCGAAAGCGACGACGCCGCCGACATCTGAGCCGGCACTTGCCCTCATCCGCACGCGGGTGAGGGTTCATAAAGGCACACACCATGCGCACCACCACCTTTTGGCTCGTCTGCCTGCTGGCCAGCCCCTTCGCCAGCCAGGCCACCACCCTCCTGCAGCCCAGCCGGGCCGACGAGGTGGTGGAGCGCCTGCCCACCATTACCCGCGTGCGGCCCCTGGTCGCGCGCATGGCCGACCCCGCCGCTGCGGCCACCCAGGCCCGCGCCGACATTGCCACCGCCCGCCAGACCGGCGACACCCGCTACTGGGGCCGCGCCCAGGCCGTGCTGGCCCCCTGGTGGGATAAGGCCGACGCCCCGGTGCCGCTGGCCATTCTGCAAGCCACGGTGCAGCAGGGCCGCCATGCGTTTGCTGACGCGCGCAGCGTGTTGCAAGCCGCCTTGCAGCGCGACCCCCACAACCCCGCCAGTGCCCAAGGCTGGCTGAACCTGGCCGCGCTGGAGCGCTTGTCCGGTCACTACGCCGAGTCGCTGCGGGCCTGTGAACGGGTGGCCAGCCAAGCCTTGTATGCCCAGGCCTGCCAGCTGGAAACCTGGTCGCTGCAAGGCCAGGCCGACACTGCCCGCAAAGGCTTTGCCGCGCTGCTGGCCCGCACCGACGACCCGGCGCAGCGCAGCTGGCTGCTGTCCCTGCAAGCCGAGGCCGAAGAGCGCGCAGGCCATGACGCCGCCGCGCAGGCCGCCTACCAGCGCAGCCTGCACCACGGCCCCGACCTGTACACCAGCATCGCCTACAGCGACCTGCTGTTGCGCACCGGCCAGCCCGCCCAGGCCCTGGCCCTGCTGCAACCCCTGCCGCAGACCGACGCCGTGCTGCTGCGCCAAGCCACCGCCTTGCGCCGCCTGAACAACCCTGCATGGACGGCGCTGCGCCAAACCCTGCGCGAGTGGAACGCCGAGCTGCAGCGCCGGGGCGACGACCTCAGCCTGCATGGCCGTGAACACGCCCTGGTCGCCCTGTGGCTGGATGACGACGCCCCCGCCGCGCTGGCCCTGGCCCGGCGCAACCTGCAGCTGCAGCGTGAACCCATCGACTGGTGGGTGGCCCTGCAAAGCGCCCGCCAGGCCCAAGACCGCAGTGCCGAAGCCCAGCTGCTGGCCGACCTGCGCGGCCTGGGCCTGCAAGACACCCGCAGCACCGGAGCCCAGCCATGAAGCGCCTCTTTACCGCCTTGCTCTGCACCCTGGCCCTGCACACCGCCTGGGCCCACAAGGGCAGCGACGCCTACCTGGACGTGCGCCAGACTGGCACCACGCTGGCCGTGCAGTTCTCCGTCGCCCTGAAAGACCTGGACCTGCTGCTGCCGCTGGACGCCAACGCCGACGGCCTGGTCACCTGGGCCGAGGTGCAGGCCGCCACCCCCGCCGTGCTGGCCCAGCTGCAAGCCCACGCCGGGCTGGACACCGCCGCCTGCGCCCTGCAGTGGCAGTTTGACGGCCTGGAGCGGCGCAGCGACGGAGCCTATCTGCGCGCCCGCAGCACGGTAAATTGCCCGGTGGATGCCGCGCTGGGCTGGCGCTACAGCCTGTTCAAAGACCAGGACGCCAACCACCGCCTGATCGTCACCGGCCAGATCGACGGCCACGACCTGCTGGCCACCGCGTCGCCGCTGCAAACCACGCCGCTGGTGCTGCGCCAGGCGAGCGCCGCCCCGCTAGGCATTGCCGCCACCGTGCTGGACTACCTGGCGCTGGGCATGCACCACCTGCTGGAGGGCTACGACCACATGGCGTTTTTGCTGGCGCTGGTATTGCCGCTGCAGCTCCGGTTGGGCAGGGCAGAGGGGGGCAGCCCCTGGTGGTCGTTGTTGCGCACCATCACCGCTTTCACCGTGGGCCACTCCATCACGCTGATGCTGGCCACCTTTGGCTGGAGCGAGGCCTCGCCCGTGTGGGTCGAGCCCGCCATCGCCGCGTCCATCGCCGCCACAGCGTTGCTCAATATCTACCCCGTGCCCGCACTGCGCCCCGAGCGCTTGGCACTGGTGTTCGGCCTGGTCCACGGCTACGGTTTTGCCGGGCTGCTGATCGAGGCCGCCGCCCCCGCCGGGCTGCTGCCCTGGGCACTGGCGGGCTTCAACCTAGGGGTAGAGGCAGGCCAGCTCACCGCCGTCACCGCCTGGGTGCTGCTGTCCCAGTTGGTGGTGCGCCAGCCCTGGTATGGGCGGCTGGTGGTGCGTGGCGGGTCGGGCCTGCTGGTGCTGCTGGCGGGGTTCTGGTTTTGGCAGCGGGTGGTTTGAGTGCTATGTAAATAATAGCTGTCTGCGCAGGTGGAATATGCGCTAGAGGCTGATTTTGTGTATAAGTAGTGCGGCGTCATGGCAGTGACATACAGGCTTTGTAAGCTGGCGCGTTTACACAACTTCACGCCCCGTTTATATGCACCGCCTTTCGCTCTCCGCTCTCGCACTGGCTGCCGCCTTGGCTACCAGCACCGTCCAGGCCGCGCCTGTTTTGCTCTCCATCGGCACACTCGGCGGTACCACCGACGCGTCCGGCCTCACCGGCACGCTGGAAAACGGCCTGGCCGCCAACATCCTGGGCGGCTTGGGGTCAGGCCTGGCCTGGGCGGGTGGCAATACCTTTATCGCCACGCCGGACCGAGGCCCCAACGCCACCCCGTACAACAGCGCGGTGGACGACACCACCTCGTACATCGCCCGCTTTCAGACGCTGAACCTGGCCTTGACGGCGTCCACCTCGGGCAGCCTGCCATTTACCTTGACGCCCACGTTGACCGGCACCACCTTGCTGTCCAGCGCGACCCCGCTGGTCTACGGCAGCGGCACGGCGGCAAATTTGGGCAGCGGCGCACCCGCGCAAAACACCGCCACCACGCAGTATTTCACCGGCCGGTCGGACAACTTTGACGCCACCCAGCCGTCCACCAACCCGAACAACGCCCGGCTCGACCCCGAGGCGGTGCGCGTCTCCAAAGACGGTAAAAGCGTCTTCATCTCCGACGAGTACGGCCCCTACGTTTACCAGTTTGACCGTGCGACCGGCCAGCGTATCAAGTCGTTTGCGCTGCCCACCAACCTGGCTATCAACACCCTCAGCGCCCAGGGCGCGGTGGAAATCGCCGCCAACACCACGGGCCGCGTGACCAACAAGGGCATGGAAGGCCTGGCCATCACGCCCGACGGCAGCATGCTGATCGGCATCATGCAGGCCCCGCTGGAGCAAGACAAAAACAAGATGGTGCGCATCGTCACCATCGACATCGCCACCGGCGTTACCCACGAATACGCCTACCAGCTGACCACCGGCTCGGGCGTGAGCGAGATCGTGGCTCTGAACAACCACGAGTTTCTGGTGGACGAGCGCGACGGCAAGGGCCTGGGCGATGGCAGCACCGCCGTGGTCAAGCAGCTGTTCAAAATCGACCTGGCCGGTGCCACCGAGGTCTCCGGCCTGACCGGCTCCGCCGCCGACCAGGTCACCCTGAAAGCCGCTGCGGTGCGCAAGACGCTGGTGCTGGACCTGGTCCGGCTGCTCACCGCCAACGGCATCACCGCGGACCAAATTCCGTCCAAGATCGAAGGCCTGGCTTTTGGCGACGACGTGCTGTTCGAAGGCGTCAACCTGCACACCCTGTACGTTGCCAACGACAACGACTTTGTGCCCGGCGTGGCCGGTGGTAACCAGTTTTTTGTGATCGGCCTGAGCGACGCCGACCTGGGCACGGTCTTTGCGCAGCAGCAAATCCCCGAGCCACAAAGCCTGGCCCTGGTGGCGCTGGGTTTGGCCGGTCTGGTCTATTCGCGCCGCCGCAGCGCTGCCAAGTCACTGCAAAAATAATAGCTGCCGCCGCAGGTGCAATAAGCGCTGGCGGCGGTTTTTATTAAAAAGTACCGAGAAGGCGAGAGCTGCATTCTTCCAGAGACGCCACGGAACCGGCTTTGCCGGGCCGTAGGTGTCGCCCCCTGCAAGGGGGGTGGCGAAAACACGCAGTGTGTAGCCTGGGGGTGAGCCCTATTTGGTGATGATGTCCCGGTGCATGGGCGCCAGTTTTGCCAGCAACTGGTTCTGCGCGCTGAAGGCGATGCCTTTGGCGGTCATGGCGTTTTGCAGAATCTCCACCACCAGGTTGAACTGGGCTTTGTCGATGCCCAGTTTCTCGTGCGACTTTTTCATCTCTTCACCCTCGTATTGGCACGGCCCGCCGCTGATGGCGCAGATCTGGTCGGTCAGCTGCTCCTTCAGGTAGGCGGGTTTGATGTCGTCAAACATCTTGCCGATGCGGCCATGGGCCTTCATGTGCTCCACAAAGTCGTCTACGAACGCGGCAATGCCGGGTTTTTCGCCCAGCGACTGGTACAGCGGGGTGGTGGACGGGGCGGTTTGGGCATGGGCTGCGCTGGCGGCGAACAGCACGGCAGCGGCGATCCAGGTGCGGGTGAATGTCATCGTGGGCATCCTCAAAATGCGATTTGGGCCGACAGGTAGGCGCCGGTTTGTTTGCGGCCTGCCACCAGGGCGGGCGCGATGCGGCCCAGGTCCACGTAGGCCAGGGTCAGTGAAACGTTTTTGCTGGGCGTCCAGGCGATGAACAGGTCCTTCCAGCTGTCTTCGCGCAGCGCGCCCGAGTTGGCCCCGAACACGGCGTTGCCCACGGGCTCCAGGTTGTTCGGCTTGAAGCGCGCTTCCGCACCGATGGCCAGGTCCTTGCGCAGCAGGTAGGCCACCGACAGCTCGGGCACCAGTTTGTAGTGGTCCTGGCCCAGCGCGCCGCCAAAGCCCAGCAGGCCGGTCTGGTTGGCCTTGGTGTAGCGCAGTGTGCCGTTGACCAGCACGCCCTGCGCCAGAAACAGCTTGGTGGCGTTGACGTACAGGTCGGTGCCGCTGTCTTTGGCACCCAGCGCGGTCAGCACCGGGCCCATGCTGCCTGCGTGCACGGTTTTGTGTTCCAGGCCCACGGCGATTTGCGGCATCCAGCGGTCGCTGTCCAGCACCGCGTCGCCCGCCAGCCGCAGCTTGGCACCCAAAATGTCCATCTTGATGTGCTGGCCCGGCGTGACACCGAAGGCCGCCAAGGCCGAGGTGGGCCCGGCGTTGAAGTCCTGGTGCGCGGCAGACAGCTCCAGCCGGTCATGGATGCCCACCGCCACGCCCGCCACGGTCAGGCCGTAGTCGCGTACGCTGACGCGGGTGACGGCGGCGCTGGCGCCCAGTTCGTGGTCGGTGGCGTTGCTGCCAATCACCGCCCAGGGCGTCAGCCCGCCGCCCGCCGCCCCGTCGATGCTGCTGACACCACCGGTCAACAGCAACTTGCCGGTATCGGCATGGGCCCAGGGGCTGCACAGGGCTAGCGCCAGCGTGGCTAGTGCAGGGGTTGTGTATCGCATGAAAAGCTCCGCAAAGATGAAGCCAACATCATTACATGGCGATACATTCCGCCGCGCTTGAAGCGCTGAAAAATCCCGCAGTTTGTTGCGGCCCTGTGGCGGTTTTTAAAAGAGCCAGCCCGTCTGTGCTTCCAAAATAATAGCTGCTTGTGCAGGTGCAGTATGCGCTGGTGCCTGTTTTGGCACTAAACCATCCACCAGCTTCACCAATGAGCCTACCCGCACCCCCAGCAGCCGCAGCCGCTGGTCCAGCGGGGCACGTTTCAGGCATTGGCCTGCTGCCCGGCGGATCTGCACCGCGTCGGCCGTGGGTACGGGCAGCGTGTGGTCGCGGGTGGCGGTTTTGAAGTCCTCATAGCGCAGCTTGATGCCGATGGTCTTGCCCGCGTAGCCCTTGCGCTGCAAATCTGCCGCCACCTGTTCGCACAGCCGGGTGAACACCGCGCCCAGCGCGGCCCGGTCGCGCACGGCGTGCAGGTCGCGGTCAAAAGTGGTCTCGCGGCTCATGGACACCGGTTCGCTCTCGGTCACCACCGGGCGGTCGTCGCGGCCATGGGCTGCCGCATGCAGCCAGGCCCCGGTGGCTTTGCCAAAGTGCGCCACCAGCCACTGCGGCTCGGCCGCGGCCAGCTCGCCAATGGTGTGGATGCCCAGCGCGGCCAGTTTGGCGTCGGCCTTGGGGCCAATGCCGTTGATCTTGCGGCAGGCCAGCGGCCACACCAAGGTCTGCAGGTCGTCCGGCTGCACCACAGAGATGCCGTTCGGCTTGTTGAACTCGCTGGCCATCTTGGCGATGAGTTTGTTGGGCGCCACGCCCACCGAACAGGTCAGCCCCGTGCCGTCAAACACCGCCTTTTGCACCAGCCGCGCCAGCACCCGCCCGCCTTCGCGCTGGCCGCCCGGCACGTCGGTGAAGTCCAGGTAAATTTCGTCCACCCCCCGGTCCTCCACCAGCGGCACGATGTCGCGCACGATGGCCTTGAACGCCTGCGAATAGCGCCGGTACTCGGCAAAGTCCACCGGCAGCATGACCGCCTGCGGGCACAGCTTGGCCGCCTTCATCAGCCCCATTGCCGACCCCACCCCAAACTGCCGCGCCGCGTAGGTAGCGGTAGTGATCACGCCGCGGCCCACGTAGTCCTTCAGCAGCGGAAATTCGCCCACCCCGATCTCGGCCAGCACCCGGTCGCGCAGCGCCTCGTCCGCCGCCCGCCGCCCCCCGCCAATCACCACCGGCAGGCCCTTGAGCTGCGGGTAACGCAGCAGCTCGACAGAGGCGTAAAAGGCGTCCATGTCGAGGTGGGCGATTCTTCGAAGGGGGCGGGTGGGGTGGGGTGGCATTTATCCGGCCAGCGCCAGTTGGTCCAGCGGGCTGGCGGTGCCGCCTGCCGCGACCTTGAGCACATGGGTATAGATCATGGTGGTACTCACATCGGAATGGCCTAGCAGCTTGTCGGACTTTCGGCATCGAAGCGAAATTCGGCCCCAGCGAGGACAGTTTTTGCCGGATTTGCAGGCCCATAGCTTCGCTATGGGGCAAAAAGACGGTGAAAAATGGACCGCTGCGGTCGAATTGCAGCCGATGCATCCGAAAGTCCGGCAGGCTGCTAGCAGCTCCTGCACGGTGCGGATGTCTGTGCCTGACTGCAGCAAATGGGTGGCAAAGCTGTGGCGCAGAGTATGTACGCAGACAGGCTTGGCGATACCCGCCTTGGGCACAGCGGTTTTAAGGGCCCGCTGCAAGCGCTCTTCAACTATGTTGTTTAGCCAAGGCAGGTCGATGCCCAACATCTCTCGGTACAAAAAAATCACCGCACTGAGCGCCTGGTTGTGCGTGGATGCAGACACTTTGCGCTCATGGGCAACCATGCTCAAAAACGCCTCCACGTCTTGCACACCCATGTCACGCGGGTGCCGCATGCCACCTAGTTGTGTGGCGCTCCAACGGATGAAAAAACGGACCCAGTAGAGGTAGGCCTTTTCGGTCTCGAGGCTATAGTGCATGTACCGAATTCGCTCGCGCACCTGATCGAGCAAGCGGGTGGATTGCAACGGAGGAGTGCCGGGTTTCATGAAAAATTTATACCTGTATTTTTATACAGTTTATGTGCCACAGGCCCAATGTGCAAGCGGCTCGCAGAGCTTTGGTACAAAAGATGTATCGTCAAGCGCCGGATGTATCGACCGGGTTTTGCGGTCTACATTACGCTAGATTTTCTCGCAGCTATCCGTCCTACACTCACGCTTAGAAAAGGTAAATTATGAAGTTGAAAAACATTGCGTCGGTTGCTTTACTCACAACGACGTTGCTTTTGTCAGCGGCTGCTCATGCCGAGACAATCAAAAAGGGTTTGATGGGATGCACTAGTGAAGAATTGCTTGACGAACTGCTTACATACATAAACAAAAGCGACCAGTCTGGAATGATGCAGTTATTAATTTCCGGCAAATGTATGTTGCTGAAAGTTGGGGATCCCGTGTCCGTTATATCGCCAGGATTTATGAGGGCTACTATTCGCTACAAAGGTGTCAAACTGTATACGCCGTCTGAGGCAATAAGATAAATAATTAATTTAAATAATACTTTTCAAAAAAATATCTTGGAAGAAAAAATGCAATCACCGTCAATTTTAGGTCGCATGAAGGATGATGAACTTATTGATTCGCGTGCATCCACAGAGCTGTTTCGCACAGTTGAAGTGCCATTCGAAGGCGGGGCTGTCGGAAAAGTAGTGGTTTCAGCATTCAAAAGTAAAGACGATGAAGACCGAGGCGGGTTAGTATTTCGCATTACTTTGGATGACCAAGGAGCATCCTTCATACCTCACGCAGTAAGTCTTGAAAATGGTATTGAGCTTCACATGGCCGGGGACATTGAGGCAAAAAGTCTAGTCCAAGCTTTGAAGGAGATCCTATCCTCGTTGTAAATGAAAGCTGTCTAACTCGGTGGTCAATCCGACCACTTACGGTGGCGGCTTACCTGGATCGTTGAGGCTGTAAAAAAACTGGCACGCCCCTTGCAAATTACTCTCGCAAGGAGACCTCGCTCATGGCCCGCTACAAACCCCAGGACCGCAACAGCCTGCTGCTGCCGGTCGTGTTAATAGATGGCAATGGGGCCAGGGAACTGCGCTCCAGCGCAAAAGAGGCGCAAATTGCGGCACACTTTGGCGACGCGCATCAAATTCTTGAAAACCGATCCGCGCAACGGGCGCAGCCTCAATGGTGGGCCTGGAAATCTGGTTTTTTTACAGCCTCGTTAGAGCTACATCAATTTCCTTTACACAATAAGGAACACATGAAAAAACTGCTAATTCTTTCCGCCATCGCATTACTTGCCTCTGGGTGCTCGACGTATTCGGCTAGCCGCTACTCAATTTCAACAGACAATGTCGTGGCGCTACGATCTTTGAATGGCAAAACCCTGAACGTCGGCGCCTTCTCCGCAACGACCCCAGGACAAAAAGAAATAATGTGTCGAGGAGTTGGCCCGATCAAAACGCCGGATGGGGAACCATTTGTCGAGTTCGTTCGAAAGGCATTGCTTGATGAGCTAAAGATTGCAAACTCCTACTCACCGTCAGCTCCGATCACAATTACTGGCAACCTAGACGCAATCGACTTTTCGTCAAATAGTGGAAATTGGAATTTGGCACTCACAGTCAAGGCGTCAAACGGCAAATCTATGTCCGTCTCGGAGAGCTACGCCTACACGTCAAGTTTCTACGGTGAAACGGCATGCAATCAAACTGCGCAGGCATTTATGCCAGCGGTTCAGAATTTGGTTGGCAAAGTCGTGCGCTCGCCAGAGTTCATTGCACTTGTCTCACAATAACGCTCTAACCCGGCAGTCAGCGCGGACGCTGCGCGATAAAGCCGCGCAGCACCGGTTACTTCTACGTTAGGCCGCACAAAAACGCACATGCTGTACAAGTATCGTAGCCTCCAGAACTTCAAAAATCTGGCTGACATCTTCGTCAACAACAGGATGTATGCGGCGCCATACCTGGATCTAAACGATCCAATGGAGGGCTACTACCTCTATGGTGCATCAGGCGAAATTAATCCTTCAATGCAAGATTTGCTTGCTGGCGAGAAAGAAAAGGTTCGAATACTCTCGCTGTCGCGCAGATCCGATATCGCGCTAATGTGGGCGCACTACGCCGATGGAAATCGAGGTGTAGCTATCGGCGTCGAGCTAGAAAGTGGCACCGATGTCAGGCCGATCAACTACGAAGGCCCGATGAAACTCAGTGCAAGCAAAGTCGATGCGGATGCTGCGATTGACGTCTTGTCCAGAAAACTTCCGGTATGGCAATATGAGGAAGAGGAGCGCGTCTTCGTCAGGAAGGGAAACTTCGTGAGCCTCTCCGTGAGAGAGATCATTCTCGGCAGCCGCATGAGTAACCAAGACAAGAGCCTCGTCAAGAACCT
>CANFZJ010000018.1 GCA_947451445.1 Comamonadaceae bacterium | reverse complement strand
CCCCAGCAGTGGTCCGAATGGTGGACCCTGTGGCGGCGCGTGGCCGGCGGGCTCACGGCCGAGCAGCAGGACATGGTGTTCGAGGCCATCGCCTACTACCTGCAACCGGTGGGCGGCACCGACATACCCGCGCCCGGCGGCCCGCCCATGCTGGCGCTGGACGAGATGCTGCGCATGGCCGCCTCGTTCGAGCGCCTTGCGGTGGCCCACAAGGTGCAGCTCGGCACCTGGTTGCTACAACGCCTGCAACAGCCCGGCGAGAACATCCAAACCTGGTGGGCGCTGGGCCGGATTGGCGCGCGCCAGCCGCTGTACGCCAGCCTGCACCACGCCGTGCCGCCCGAGGTCGCCGCCCAGTGGCTGCAAACGCTGCTGGCGCAAGACTGGACCCGCGTAGAGCCCGCCGCCTTTGCCGCCGCCCAGATCGCCCGCTGCACCGGCGACCGGGCCCGCGACGTGCCCGACGCCCTGCGCCAGCAGGTGGTGGCGCAACTGCTCGCCGCCCGTGCACCCAGCGGCTGGGTGGCGATGGTGCGCGAGGTGACGGCGCTGAACGCGGCCGATACCAAGCGGGTGTTTGGTGAGTCGCTGCCGGTGGGCTTGCAGCTGGTTCAGTGAGTTTGCTACTTTTTAGATAGCAGCTTGCGCAGGTGGAATATGCGCAAAAAGCCTAAAAGGCGTGGAGCCCATGCCCACACATTCAGCGAAACTGCTCGGCCTTGTAAAAACCGCTGTCCACCAGCGCGGTGCGCCAGTTCTTGTCATCCAGCAACACCGGCTTGAGCAGGAACGCAGGGACCACTTTTTCACCGTTGTCGTAGGTCTTGGTGTCGTTGATCGCGGGGCTTTTGCCGGACAACAGCGCCTCCACCATGCTGGACACCACCTGGGCCAGGTCGCGGTTGTCCTTGAAAACGGTGGAGCTCTGCTCACCCCGCACGATGGAGCGCACCGAAGGCAGCTCGGCGTCTTGCCCGGTAA
Organism: Comamonadaceae bacterium; assembly: GCA_947451445.1. Lineage (GTDB taxonomy): Bacteria > Pseudomonadota > Gammaproteobacteria > Burkholderiales > Burkholderiaceae_C > Rhodoferax_B. Next base: position 18,084 of record CANFZJ010000018.1, on the reverse strand, counting down.
TGACCGGCAAGGGCATGCCGCCCTGGCCGTAGCCGGCTTTTTTGAGCGCGCCGATCAGCTCCATGCTGATGCCGTCGTAGGGCGACAAAATGGCATCCAGGTGCTGCCTGGCGTAGGTTTTGTCCAGCAAGCCGACCAGCCGCGCCCGCGCCACCGAACCGCTCCAGCGCAGGGTGGACACCTTGTCCATGCCGATCTGGCCCGACCCCACCACCAGCTGGCCCTTGTCGATATAGGGCTTGAGCACCGACATGGCACCGTTGTAGAAGAAGAAAGCGTTGTTGTCGTCGGGCGAACCGCCAAACAGCTCGATGCGGAACGGCCCCTTGCCCGCCGCCAGCCCCAACCGGGTGGCGATGTCGCTGCCCTGCAGCACGCCGACCTGGAAGTTGTCGAAGGTGGCGTAGTAATCCACATGGCTGCTGCCACGGATCAGCCGGTCGTAGGCGATGACCTTGACCTTCTTGTCGGCGGCGGCTTGCAACACGGGGGCCAGCTTGGTGCCGTCAATGGCCGCAATCACCAGCACCGAGGCGCCGTTGGCCAGCATGTCTTCGACCTGCGCGGTCTGGGTGGGGATGTCGTCGTTGGCATACTGCAAAATGGCGCGGTAGCCCAGCTTGTCCAGCGACCGGGTCATGGCCAAGCCTTCAATCACCCAGCGTAGCGAGGTGATGGTGGGCAAGGCAATGCCAATCACCCCTTTGTCGGCAGCACGGGCACCCCCTGCCGACAGGCACAGCCCCATAGCCAAGCCACCCAGCAGCCTTCTGCGCACTGATTGCATGTTGTCTCTCTCTTAGGTATTTTTGTCAGGACTTGCGTAAGTCCTATTTGTAATTTCATCGTAGCAGACGGTTACGTTTATCCCACCTCGTACAGACCCTCTATGAAACTGATCGCACCCACCAAGGCCGACACCGCACTGCTGCCGCCCTTTCCGCAGTTGACGCTGGAGCAGATTTTTGTACCCACGACCGCCGCCGAGTTCGCCGCCGCCAGCGCCGAGATCCTGGCGGCCCCCGCAGTGGGTTTTGACACCGAGGCCAAGCCCACGTTTGCACCGGGCGAAGTCAGCACCGGGCCCCATGTGGTGCAGTTTGCGCTGCCCAGCAAGGCCTATTTGTTCCAGCTCTGCCAGCCAGATTGCCGCGCCCATTTGGTCGAAATCTTGGAGTCCAACGCTGTACGCAAGATCGGTTTCGGGCTCGAGCAGGACCGCGACCAGCTGCACGCCCGGCTGGACCTGACCCTGCGCGCCGTGCTGGACCTGAACACCCTCTTCCAAAAGCAGGGCTACGGCAAATCCATGGGCGTGCGCGCCGCCGTGGGCGTGGTGCTGCGCCAGCGCTTCCACAAGTCCAAAAAGACGACCACCTCCAACTGGGCCCAGCCGCAGCTGAGTACGGTGCAAAAGCTGTACGCCGCCAACGACGCCTTTGCGGCGCTGAAGGTGTTTGAGGCGCTGTAGCGCCGGGGGGGGAGGGACAGCCCTTTTCCAGAGATACCGCAGAACCGGCTTTGCCGGGCTGCTGGTATCGCCCCCTGCAAGGGGGTTGGCGAAAAGCGCTTGCGCTGTAGCCTGGGGGTGTGCCACGTAAACTCTGGCCATGAAACTCAAAATGGCCAAAAACTCTTTGTTCGCAGTGCTGCTGCGTTCGCCCTGGTGGGTCAGCATGCTGCTGGTCGCCGCGTTCAGCCTGGTGTCGGTGGCCATGCTGCCCCGTGCTTACGTGCCGTTTGGTGTGATGGGGGCCCTGCCCTTTCTGGTGATCGGCCTGATCGCCGCCCAGCGCCAGTGGGGCCAGCCCAGCCCGGCCCAGGTGGCCGACACCCTGGCCCAAGCAGCCGCCCTGCCCGCCCGCGCGTTCGCCGACAAACTGGCCGCCGCGTACACGGCCCAGGGCTTTGTGGTGACCCGGCTGAACCACCCTGCGGCCGACCTGCAACTGGCCAAGGCAGGCTTCACCACCCTGGTCGCCTGCAAACGCTGGAAAGCCGCCAGCCACGGCCTGGAGCCCCTGCGCGAGTTGGCCGCCGCCCCCGGTGCCGACCAGCGGATCTACGTCAGCGTCGTGCCCGTGACCGACAAAGCCCGGGCGTTTGCGCAAGCGCAGGGAATTGGCCTGGTGGCCGATGCGGAGCTGGCGCGGTTGCTGGGGTGAATGGATCGATAGCGCATCGATACAAGGCTTTCATTTATAGCAAAATTTGTCATATTTGACTTTTATTGTAACTTTCCAAATAAAACTATAAACTAGCCAAATGGATCCAATTCGTAATCCCTTTGCTCCTGGCGCAGGGACGCCACCACCCGAACTCGCTGGTCGTGACGAGTTGCGTGCAACGCTGCATATTGCGCTTGAGCGAGCCAAGATCGGGCGACCAGCCAAGAGCGCGATGCTTGTTGGTTTGCGCGGCGTGGGCAAGACGGTATTGCTTGATCGCATTCGAGAAGACGCTGAAGCCGCTGGTATCCATACTGTGCGTATCGAGGCACCAGAAGGCCGCTCACTCCCCGCATTATTGGCACCACAGTTGCGCCAAGCGTTATTGCGTCTGAGCCAAGTAGACGCTGCAAAAGACTATGCAGTACGTGGCCTGCGTGCTTTAGCAGGTTTTGCGAGCAAGCTTAAAGTCACATTTGGCGACATAGAAGTTGGATTGGATTACGAAGCTGAACCGGGTTTGGCTGATAACGGTGACCTCGAACATGATCTCCAGGCACTTTTTGAACAAATTGGACTGGCAGCCAAGTCAGCCAATACTGCGTTGGCCATCTTCATTGACGAGTTGCAGTATGTTGAGGAGCCTCAATTAGCGGCACTCATTACGGCCATGCACAGAACAGAGCAGCGGAAGCTGCCTGTCGTCCTGGTTGGCGCCGGTCTACCGCAATTGCGCGGTCGCATGGGTAACGCAAAATCCTATGCGGAACGTCTATTCGACTTTCCTGAAATCGGGCCACTTCCACCGGAAGCAGCGCGGCAAGCCATCGATAAGCCGCTTGAAGACGAAGGGGTGACTATTGCACCCGAAGCGCTGAATCAAATCTTAGACGTAACGCAAGGCTATGCATATTTTCTGCAGCAATGGGGCAGCCATACATGGCGAGCTGCAACGGTCTCACCCATTACGGCCAGCGATGTAAGCGCAGCGTCTCTCACTGCAATTGCAGCGTTGGACGAGAGTTTTTTCAGAGTGCGATTTGACCGGTTGACTCCCAAAGAAAAGAAATATCTTCGAGCCATGTCCGAGCTTGGATCTGGCCCACACAGGTCGGGGGATATTGCGGCTTGCTATCGGGCAGAAGTGTCATCTCTGGCACCCACCCGAAGCTCATTGATCGGTAAAGGCATGGTTTGGAGCCCCAACCATGGAGACACAGCTTTCACTGTTCCGATGTTCGACGCGTTTATGAAACGGAGCATCCCCGGAGATGACTGGCGATAAGCCTGCCCACTAGCAGCCTGCCGGACTTTCGGCATCGAAGCGAAATTCGGCCCCAGCGAGGACAGTTTTTGCCGGATTTGCAGGCCAATAGCTCCGCTATTGGTCAAGAAGATGGTGAAAAATGGACCGCTGCGGCCGGATTGCAGCCGATGTACCGAAAGTCCGACAGGCTGCTAGCAGCCTGTCGGACCTCATAGGGGCTACATAGCAAAGTCATACTCCACCGTGATCGGCGCGTGGTCCGAGAACTTCACATCCTTGTAGATGTATTCGCTGCGCGCCAGCGCCGCCAGCGCCGGTGTCGCCAGGTGGTAGTCCAGCCGCCACCCCACGTTGTTGGCATAGGCCTGGCCCCGGTTGCTCCACCAGGTGTAGGCGGTGTCGGTGGCGGTAGGTTGCAGTTGGCGGTAAACGTCTACCAGGCCCAATCCGGTCGCTTCTGGCGCAGAAATGTCGGGATGGGTTAACAAGTTTGTCATCCAGGCGCGTTCTTCGGGCAGAAAGCCGCTATTCTTTTGGTTGCCGCGCCAGTTTTTCAGGTCGATCTGCTGGTGGGCGATGTTGATGTCGCCGCACAGAATGAAGTCGCGCTGCTGTTTCAGTTGCGCCAGATGGGGCCCCATCTCGGCCAGAAAGCGGAACTTGGCCTGTTGCCGCTCTTCCCCCGACGAGCCGCTGGGAAAATAGCAACTGACGATGGACAGCTTGCGCGCAGGCGTGTCAAACCGCAGCTCCACGTAGCGGCCTTCGGTGTCAAATTCGCGGGAGCCATAGCCCACCACGACATCGCTGGGCACCTCCCGGGTGTACACCCCTACCCCCGAATAGCCTTTTTTCTCGGCAAAATGGAAGTACCCTTGCAACCCGGCCAGCTGCTCAAAGCGGCCTTGCACGTCAGCGGCCTGGGCCTTTACTTCCTGGACGCAAATACAATCTGTAGCAATTGTGGCGATCCAGTCTTCTACGCCTTTGCTGGTGGCCGAGCGGATGCCGTTGAGATTCAGGCTGGTTAATTTGAACAAGGATTTCCCCATGGTGGTTAGCAAAGCGCCGGACACATTGGCGCAGGATTTTGTGCAGTTTGCTGTGGATGCAGGCGTGCTGCGGTTTGGTGAATTCAAGACCAAGGCCGGGCGCATGAGCCCCTATTTTTTCAACGCCGGGCTGTTCGACGACGGTGCCCGCATGCAGCGCCTGGCGGAATTTTATGCACAGTCCCTGCTGCACAGCGGCATCGAGTTTGACATGATTTTCGGCCCCGCCTACAAGGGCATTCCACTGGCCGCCACCGTCGCCGTAGAGCTGGCACGACAAGGCCGCAACCTGCCGTTTGCCTACAACCGCAAAGAAGCCAAGGACCACGGCGAAGGCGGCACCCTGGTCGGTGCGCCGCTCAAGGGCCGGGTACTGATCGTGGACGATGTGATGTCGGCCGGTACTGCCGCCCGCGAGTCGATCGCGCTGATCCAGGCCGCCGGGGCCACCCCCCACGCAGTGGCGATTGCGCTGGACCGGCAAGAAATGGCCACCGAAAACGGCCAGGACGTACCGCACAGCGCGGTGCAATATGTGCGCGAACACATGGGCCTGCAGGTGTGCACGATTGCGAAACTGGCCGATTTATTGCAGTACCTGGAAAGCAATGGCACTGATGCCTTGCGGGCCCACCACCCTCGGGTTCTGGCATATCGGCAGCGCTACGGCGTCAATGCATGATTCCGCGCCGCTTGCCATCCGATATGCGCTTGCTTCGGTTTGCAGCATGTCCATACTGCCAGCGGCTTCGCGCCTAATCTCGTATTGAAATGGACACGGAATGAAGCATGCGACAGATTGGGTCATTCGGTTGTGTGGAATAGGGGCACTCAGCGCCTGCCTGCTAGGTGACCTGTCTGCGCAAAGCATCTTTACCTGCGTAGACAGCCGGGGCAAAAAACTCACCTCCGACCGGCCTATCCCCGAATGCATCGACCGGGAGCAAAAAGAACTCAACGCCAGCGGCACCGTTAAACGCAGCGTCGGCCCCAACTTGACGGCACAAGAAGAAGCCCAGCTGGAAGAGCGCCACAAAAAAGAGTTCGAAGACCGCGCCCGCGCGACCGAGGAGCGCCGCCGCAACCGCGTCCTGCTGGCCCGCTACCAAAACCAGGCCGCACACGACACCGAACGGGCCAACGCTTTGACCCAGGTGGACGACGTCATCCAGACCGCCAACAAGCGCCTGCAAGACTTGGCTAAACAGCGCAAAGACCTGGACGCCGAGCTAGAGTTCTACAAAAAAGACCCGTCCAAAGCCCCCGCGCCCCTGCGCCGGCGGGTAACCGAGGCGGAAGATGACCGCCAAGGCCAGCAGCGCTTTATCGCCAACCAGGAGCTGGAGAAAAAGCGCATCAACACCCGCTTTGACGAAGAGCTGGCCCGCCTGAAAGTTCTGTGGGCGGGTGGCAGTTAGGCCAGTTTGGCCTTCAGCAGTGCGTTGACCTGGCCGGGATTGGCCTTGCCCTGGCTGGCCTTCATGATTTGACCGACCAGCGCGTTCAGTGCCTTGTCGTTACCTGCTTTGAATTCGGCCACGTTTTTGGCATTGGCGGCGATGACCGTGTCCACAATGGCCTCCAGCGCGCCGGTGTCGTTCATCTGCTTCAGGCCTTTGGCCTCAATCACCCCGTCCACCTGCGCAGATGCGTCCGTCCACAGCACGTCAAACACCTGCTTGGCCGCGTTATTGGAGATGGTGTCGTCGGCGATGCGGTCCAGCAGCTGCGCCAGTTGGTTCGGCGCGACGGGGGCCAAATCGATCCCCAGGTCTTGCGTATTCAACCGCCGTGCCACTTCGCCCATGATCCAGTTGGCGGCCAGCTTGGGCTGGGCTGGGCGGCCAGCGGCAACCGTGGCTTCAAAGTAGGCGGCAATGCCCTTGCTTTGCGTCAACGCCGTAGCGTCGTAGTCGGACAAACCATGGTCCGCCACAAACCGCGCCGCCATCACACGTGGCAATTCGGCCATTTCAGCGCGCACGCGCTCCACCCAGTCTGCGCCCACCACCAGCGGCGGCAGGTCCGGGTCGGGGAAGTAGCGGTAGTCGGCGGCGTCTTCCTTGGTGCGCATGGCGCGGGTTTCGCCGGTGTCGGGGTTGAACAGCACGGTGGCCTGCTGGATCGCGTGGCCGTCTTCGATCTGCTCGATCTGCCAGCGAATCTCGTAATCAATCGCCTGCTGCATGAACTTGAAGCTGTTCAGGTTCTTGATCTCGCGGCGGGTGCCCAGCTCGGCACCGGGCTTGCGCACCGACACGTTGGCGTCGCAGCGGAAGCTGCCTTCCTGCATATTGCCGTCGCAAATGCCGATCCAGGTGACGATCTTGTGCAGCTCCTTGGCGTAGGCCACGGCCTCGGCGCTGGAGCGCATGTCGGGTTCGGTGACGATCTCCAGCAAGGGCGTACCGGCGCGGTTCAGGTCGATGCCGGTCTGGCCGATGAAGTCTTCGTGCAGCGACTTGCCCGCGTCTTCTTCGAGGTGGGCACGCACCAGGCGGACGGACTTTTTCTCGTCGCCCAGGTAGAACTCCACGCTGCCGCCCTGCACCACCGGAATCTCGAACTGGCTGATCTGGTAGCCCTTGGGCAGGTCCGGGTAGAAGTAGTTCTTGCGCGCAAACACGCTGCGCGGCGCAATCGTGGAGCCCAGCGCCAGCCCGAGCTGGATGGCGCGTTCGACAGCACCCTTGTTCATCACCGGCAGCGTGCCCGGCAACGCCAGATCGACCGCGCAGGCCTGGGTGTTGGGCTCGGCCCCGAACGCGGTGGAGGCGCGGCTGAAAATCTTACTCTGGGTGGACAGCTGGGCGTGGGTTTCAAAGCCGATGACGACTTCGTAGCCCTGCACCAGCAGGGAAGGGGTAGCTTTGCTCATGTCAGATTCCGGCAGGTTGCTGGCGGTGGAAATCGGTAGCTTGTTGGAAACGGTGCGCCACGTTCAGCAGCTTGGCTTCTTGCAGGTAGTTGCCGATCAGCTGCAGGCCCACGGGCATGCCGCCTTCGCCAAAACCGGCGGGGATGCTCATGCCGGGCAGGCCTGCCAGGGACGAGGGCAGGGTGAAGATGTCGGCCAAGTAGGCGGCCACCGGGTCGGCGGCCTTGTTGCCCAGCTTCCAGGCCACGGTGGGGGCGACCGGCCCGGCGATCACGTCGCACTGTTGGAAAGCCTGCTGGAAGTCGTTGGCGATCATGCGGCGGATTTTTTGCGCCTGCAGGTAGTAGGCGTCGTAGTAGCCGTGGCTCAGTACATAAGTGCCGACCATGATGCGGCGCTTCACCTCGTCGCCAAAGCCTTCGGCGCGGGTTTTTTTGTACATGTCGATCAGGTCGGTGTACTGGTCGGCGCGGTGGCCGAACTTCACACCGTCGAATCGGCTCAGGTTGCTGCTGGCCTCGGCAGGGGCGATGACGTAGTAGACGGGAATCGCCATCTCGGTGCGCGGCAGGCTGATAGGGACCAGCTTGGCACCCAGTTTTTGGTACTGCTGCAGGGCGGCATCCACGGCGGCGCGCACGTCGGCGCTAAGACCATCGCCAAAGAATTCGGCGGGAATGCCGATGCGCAGTCCGTCGATGGAATCGTTCAGGTTGCGGCTGTAGTCCTCGGCGGGGATGTCCAACGAGGTGGAGTCGCGGTCCAGGTCCGGGCCGCACAGGGCGGACAGCAGCAGAGCACAGTCTTCGGCGCTGCGGGCCATCGGGCCCGCCTGGTCCAGGCTGGAGGCAAACGCCACCATGCCATAACGCGAGGCCCGGCCGTAGGTGGGCTTGATGCCGGTGATGCCGCAAAACGAGGCAGGTTGGCGGATGGAGCCACCGGTGTCGGTGCCGGTGGCTGCGGGCACCAGCCGGGCCGCCACGGCAACCGCGCTGCCGCCCGACGAGCCGCCGGGGATGCGCGTGGTGTCCCAGGGGTTTTGCGCGGGCTTGAAGGCCGAGTTCTCGTTGGCCGAGCCCATGGCGAATTCGTCGCAATTCAGCTTTCCAAGCGTAATCACGCCCTGCTGCGCTAGTTGACTCACTACTGTGCTATCAAAAGATGAGCGATAGCCAGCCAGCATCTTGGAGCCAGCGGTGGTCACGAAGTCTTTGGTTACAAAAATATCTTTGTGCGCCATGGGCACGCCTTCCAGCGGCCCGGCTGTGCCCTGGGCCAGCCGCAGATCGGCGGCCACGGCCTGGCGCAGGCTGACGCCTTCATCCATCGCCAGGTAGGCACCCAGCGGCGCGTGGGCCTGGGCGCGGGCCAGAAAGTGCTGGGTGGTTTCCAGCGCCGACACTTTGCGGGTGCGCAGCAGCTGGGCCAGTGCGACCACGGACAGGTCGTGCAAATCGGGGGATACAGCGGGTGACGAAGTGTTCACGGTGCTCATTCGATGACTTTGGGGACGAGAAACAGGCCGCGCTCGACGGCGGGGGCGGTTTGCTGGTTGGCTTCGCGCTGGTTGGGCTCGCTCACCACGTCGTCGCGCAGGCGCAGCACGATGTCCTGGATGGCGGCTACCGGGTGGGCCAGTGGCTCCACGCCGGTGGTATCCACCGCACGCATGGTTTCCACAATGCCAAAAAAACCATTCAGCTGGGTCAGCAGGCGGGTCCGTTCTTCGGGCTGGAGTTCCAGGCGCGCCAGGTTGGCGATACGGTCAAGTTCTGGGAGGGTCAGGGCCATGTCTTAAACAAGGTTGAAAACGAAAGTAAACGTGGACATTGCGCTTGTTGAGCGCGCGTTCGTCACAGGGGATGCGGTATTATCCCGCCTTTGGTCGTAACGCTGCGGCGCAGCGGTTTATCGCACCACAAACCCCTATTTAGCCCGTTATTACATGGCGATGGTGGGCCGAAGTGCCTGCCATGCCCGAGAGGATTTTGCATGTTTGGGACTTTTCGTCGGTATTTTTCGACCGACCTGGCCATTGATCTTGGCACAGCCAATACCCTGATTTATGTTCGCGACAAAGGCATCGTGCTGGACGAACCTTCGGTCGTAGCGATCCGCCATGAAGGCGGCTCGAATGGCAAAAAAACCATCCAGGCCGTCGGCCGCGAAGCCAAGGCCATGCTGGGCAAAGTGCCCGGCAACATCGAGGCCATCCGCCCGATGAAAGACGGCGTGATTGCCGACTTTGTGATCACCGAACAGATGATCAAGCAGTTCATCAAGATGGTGCATCCCCGCTCCATGTTCAAGCCCAGCCCACGCATCATCATCTGCGTGCCCTGCGGCTCCACCCAGGTGGAAAAACGCGCCATCCGTGACGCCGCCATTGGCGCAGGCGCTTCGTCCGTGCATTTGATCGAAGAACCCATGGCCGCCGCGATTGGCGCAGGCCTGCCAGTGTCCGAGCCCAGCGGCTCGATGGTGGTCGATATTGGTGGCGGCACGACCGAAGTGGGCGTGATCTCGCTGGGCGGCATGGTCTACAAAGGCAGTGTGCGCGTGGGTGGCGACAAGTTTGACGAAGCCATCATCAACTACATCCGCCGCAACTACGGCATGCTGATCGGCGAGCCCACGGCAGAGGCCATCAAGAAGAACATCGGCTCGGCCTTCCCCGGCTCCGAAGTCAAAGAGATGGAAGTCAAGGGCCGCAACCTGTCCGAAGGCGTGCCGCGCAGCTTCACCATCTCCAGCAACGAAATCCTGGAAGCACTGACCGACCCGCTGAACAACATCGTGGCCGCCGTCAAGAACGCACTGGAACAAACCCCGCCCGAACTCGGTGCCGACATTGCCGACCGCGGCATGATGCTGACCGGCGGCGGCGCCCTGCTGCGCGACCTGGACCGCCTGCTGGCCGAAGAAACCGGCCTGCCCGTGCTAGTGGCCGAAGAGCCGCTGACCTGCGTGGTGCGTGGCTGCGGCATCGCCCTGGAACGCATGGAGCGGCTGGGCGGCTCCATTTTCACCAGCGAATAATTCCATTGTTATTTCAATCCGATATGTCGTTGCAACGCCTTGCCGTGCCAGAGCACTGCCTGCTGCTTTGCGCCTAATCTCGGACTGAAAGAACAACGGAACCCAGCAAAGGCGCGGCGATGCCACTCGGTACGCTGGACAGAACTCCCCCGCCGTTTTTCCGTCAAGGGCCCTCGGCACTGAGCAAGCTGGTCGTTTACAGCGCCCTGGCGCTGTTTTTGATGGTGGCCGATGCGCGCTTCAAGGTGGTCAAGCCTCTGCGCGCCGCCTTGGCGACAGCGCTGTACCCGGTGCAATGGGCGGTCCTCGAACCGCTGCGCTTGCTGCAAGGCGGCAGTGCCTATGTCGAGGGCCTGGGCAGCCTGCAAGCCAAGGCTGACGCGGCAGAGCGCAAGCTGGCCGTCCAGTCCGTCCGGGCTGGCCAGGTCGAACAACTCACTTTGGAAAACCAGCGCCTGCGCGAGCTGCTGGAGATGCGCGCCAAGATCACCACCCCGGCGCATACCGCCGAGGTGCTGTACGACGCCGCCGACCCCTACACCCGCAAGGTCATGCTCGACAAAGGCAGCAACCAAGGCGTGGTTGCGGGCTCGCCCGTGGTGGACGGCCAGGGCGTGCTGGGCCAGGTCACACGGGCCTACCCCATGGTCAGCGAGGTCACATTGCTGATCGACCGTGACCAGACCATTCCCGTGCTGAACACCCGCACCGGCGCACGCAGCGTGGCCTACGGCGACCCCAGCGCCAACGGTGGCCAGCTGGAGCTGCGCTTCATGGCGGGCAATTCGGACGTGGCGGTGGGTGACGTGCTGACCACCAGCGGGGTGGACGGTGTGTACCCGGTGGGCCTGCTGGTCGCCAAGATCGCCAAGATCGAGCGCCGCGCCGACTCGGCCTTTGCCCGCATCTACTGCACCCCGGTGGCCCAGATCGCGGGTGCACGCCATGTGGTGGTGCTAGACCCGGTGGCGTCGCAGCTGCCCGAAATACCGCCAGCCCCCGCACCGACAACTCCTAAAAAAGGAGCAAAGAAATGATGCCAGCAGCCTGTCGGACTTTCGGCATCGAAGCGAAATTCGGCCCCAGCGAGGACAGTTTTTGCCGGATTTGCAGGCCCATAGCTCCGCTATGGGGCAAAAAGACGGTAAAAAATAGACCGCTGCGGTCGAATTGCAGCCGATGCATCCGAAAGTCCGACAGGCTGCTAGACCTGCGCGGAGGCCCGAAATGATTATGCGCCCCGGTCAGCAGCTTCTGCTGCCTGCCAACCCGGTGTTCATCGGCTTCAGCCTGGTGCTGGCGTTGTTGCTGAACATGGCAGAGAACATCGGCCTGTGGGGCCGCGCCGCCTGGACGCCCGATCTGCTGGCAGTGCTGCTGGTGTTCTGGAGCGTGCACCAGCCGCAGCGCGTGGCGATTGGCACGGCCTTTTTCTTTGGCCTGTGCATGGATGTGCACCAGACCAACCTGCTCGGCCAGCACGCGCTGTCGTACACCGCCCTGAGCTTTCTGGCGATTGCCATGCACCGCCGCCTGCTGTGGTTTAGCGTGCCCTCGCAGGCGATGCAGGTGCTGCCATTGTTTGGCGTGGCCCATCTGATCGAACTGGTGCTGCGGATGGCGGGCGGTGGCACCTTCCCCGGCTGGTGGCTGCTGCTGGCCCCGTTGCTGGAGGCCGCGCTGTGGCCGCTGGCCAACATCCTCCTGCTGGCCCCACAGCGCATGGCCCCAGACCCTGACAAGACCCGGCCGCTGTGACTGAACTCAAAAACGTCGGGGCCGAGCTGTCGCGCTTTCGGATGCGGCTGCTGGCGGCGGGGGTGGGCGTGGTGCTCTTGTTTGGTGTGCTTGCCACGCGGCTGGCGTATTTGCAGATCGTGCGCCACGAAGACCTGCTGGAGCGGGCCGAGAACAACCGCACGGCCATCGTGCCGGTGGTGCCCAACCGGGGCCTGATTCTGGACCGCAACGGCGTGGTGCTGGCCAGCAACTATTCGGCCTACACGCTGGAGATCACGCCCAGCAAGGTAGACGATTTGGCCCAGACCATCGACCAACTGGCCGAGGTGGTGGACATCCAGGCGCGCGACCGGCGCCGCTTTAAAAAGCTGGTGGAAGAGTCGCGCAACTTCGAGTCGCTGCCCATCCGCACCCGGCTGACCGACGTGGAGGTGGCCCGCTTTGCCGCCCAGCGCTACCGCTTTCCCGGTGTGGACATCAAGGCCCGGCTGTTCCGCACCTACCCGTATGGCGAGCTGGCCAGCCACGTGCTGGGCTACATCGGCCGCATCAACCAGTCTGAAAAATCCAAGATCGACGACTCCGACGACGCCGACAACTACAAGGGCACCGAATACATCGGCAAGCTGGGCGTGGAGCAAAGCTACGAGGCCCAGCTGCACGGCCTCACCGGGGTGGAAGAAATCGAAACCTCCGCCGGGGGCCGTGCCGTGCGCCGCCTGGCCAGCAACCCCGCCACCCCCGGCAACACCGTGGTCATGTCCATCGACATCAAGCTGCAAAAGCTGGTCGAAGACCTGTACGGCGACCGCCGGGGCGCGCTGGTGGCGCTGGACCCGAAAACCGGCGAGGTACTGGCCTTTGTCAGCAAACCCACCTTCGACCCCAACCTGTTCGTTGAAGGCATTGACGTGGAAAGCTGGCAGACGCTGAACGAGTCGCCCGACAAACCACTGCTGAACCGGGCCCTGCGCGGCACCTACCCACCCGGCTCCACCTACAAGCCCTTCATGGCACTGGCCGCGCTGGAAACCGGCAAGCGCACGCCGCAGCAGACCATTCTGGACCCCGGCTACTTCATGTTTGCCAACCACCGCTTCCGCGACGACAAGGAAGGCGGCCACGGCACGGTGGACATGTACAAATCCATCGTCCAATCCTGCGACACCTACTACTACATGCTGGCCGCCGACATGGGCGTGGACATGATCCACGACGAGGTGGGCAAGTTTGGCTTTGGTGCACTCACCGGTATCGACATTTTTGGCGAAGTGCGCGGCATTCTGCCGTCCACCGCCTGGAAGCGCCGCGCCTACAAACGCCCCGACCAGCAGCGCTGGTACGCCGGGGAAACCATCTCCCTGGGCATCGGCCAGGGCTACAACAACTTCACCATGCTGCAACTGGCCACGGCCACCGGCATCATCGCCAACGACGGCGTGAAGATGAAGCCGCACCTGGTCAAAGAAGTGGTGGACGTGGTCACCCACGCCAGCCAGCAAACGCTGCGCGAGATCAAGGCCGAAGTCAGCGCCAAGCCCGCCAATATCGACATCATCAAGCGCGCCCTGGTCGGCGTGAACACCGAGGGCACGGGCGCCACCGCATTCCGCGGCGCAGGCTACGTGGCCGCAGGCAAAACCGGCACGGCGCAGGTGGTGTCCATCGCCAAAGACCAAAAGTACAACGCCGCCAACACCGCCGAGCGCTTTCGCGACCACGGCCTGTACATGGCGTTTGCCCCCGCCGACAACCCGCAAATCGCCCTGGCCATGGTGGTGGAAAACGCCGGTTTCGGCGGCATGACAGCCGCCCCCATCGCCCGCCGCATCTTCGACTACTGGCTGGTGCACCAGTACCCCAGCGAGCAAGACATTGCAGCGGTACGCATGGGCCAGGCGCAAGCCCCGATCGGCCAGCCCCGCGCCATTGCCGACGTACCCGGCCTACCGGGAGCGGTGCAGTCCGCGCCTGCGGCATCGGCAGCCCCCGCCTCGGCGGCTTCAGCGCCGAAAAACACAAGCCAAACCAAGCGCTAGTGCATATGGAACGGGCGTAGGCAGCTATATTTTATATAGCAAATGCATAGCACCCCCACCCCGGTCAGGCCGTGCCCCGCTCCACAATCGAAAACCCGATGTCCACAATCGGCTCGGCAATGCTGCGGCCATCGGCGCGGTCCACGATGTATTGGGCGGCGGTCTGGCCGATGCGCGTGCCGTCGATGCGCACGCTGGTCAGCGCGGGCTGCAGGCTGGCGGCAAACTCCAGGTCACCCAGGCCGATGATGGCCAGCTGCTGCGGCACGGCCAGGCCGCGCGCCTGGGCTTCGATCAACACCCCCAGCGCCAGCATGTCCGAGCTGCAAAACACCGCATCGACGCCCTCGGGCCGTGCCAGCAATGCGGCCAGCCCAGCCCGGCCCGCGCCCAGCGTGGTGGGCGGCGGCGTCGGGTAGACCGGCACATCGGCAGGCCAGCCCAGGCTGCGCGCCTGGCGCTGGAAGCCGGTGTTGCGCCGCAGCGCACGCGCGTCGTCGCCGCAGATCAGCGCGGGGCGGCGGTAGCCGCGCTGGTGCAAGTAGGTACACACCGCCGCGCCCATGTCTTCGTTCGAGAAACCCACCAGCATGTCGATGGGCGTGGGCGTCAAGTCCCAGGTCTCCACCACCGGAATGCCCGAGGCCAGCAGCTGGCGACGCCCCGCCGCCGAATGCATGATGCCGGTCAGCACGATGCCGTCCGGGCGGCGGCGGATGATGGCGTCCAGCAGGGCGTCTTCGCGCGACAAGTCGTAGCCGCTTTGGCCAATCATCAGCTGGTAGCCCTGGGCGTCCAGCGCCTCGTTCAGCGCCTGGATGGTCTCCTGGAATACTGGCCCGGTCAGCGTCGGCAGCACGGCGGCCACCAGTTTGGCCTTGGCGGAGCGCAGCCCCCCGGCCATGCCGTTGGGCACAAAACCGGTGCTGCGCACCACCTCTTGCACCTTGGCGCGCAGGGCGGGGGACACTTTGTCCGGGTGGTTCAGGGCGCGCGACACCGTCATGGCGGAAACACCGGCAAGGCGGGCAATATCGTGGACGGTCAGGGTTGGGGACATGCCAAAGAGGGGGTTTGGTTCAAAAGTCTTATGGAGGAATGTTATCAATAACAAACCAACTCCAGGCTACGGCACAACAAATGGCCACCCCTATTTTCTCCCAGCCATCGGCGGATTTCCAAGACAGGGTGGCTGCACGTTTTTCCATAGATAACACGGGGATTTCGCCACCCTGGAGGCCAGCAGCACAAGCGCACTTTCGCATCCCGCCTAGGGTAAATACCAAGATGCCGAAGATCTCTTTTTGTTATCGTTAACATATTCAATATCGACGATGACCCATCGCGTATCTTCCGGAGATCTTTCCCATGCAAAAACTGCTTACCGCCTTGGTCTGCGCCGTGTCGCTCACGGCTGGCGCCCAGACCACCGCCTGGCCCGAAAAGCCTGTGACCATCGTCGTGCCGTTCCCGGCCGGTGGCTCCACCGACATGGTGGCGCGCGCACTGGCGCTGCAGATGGGCACCGCCCTGGGCCAGAGCTTCGTAGTGGACAACAAGCCGGGTGCCACCGGCACCATCGGGGCCGGTCTGGTCAAGCGCGCAGCCCCCGATGGCTACACGCTGCTGGTGTCCTCGCTCGGTGCCTTCGTCGTCACGCCGCACCTGGTCAAAAGCGTGCCCTACGACGCCACCAAGGACTTCGACTACATCAGCGTGCCGGTGCAGGCACCCAACGTGCTCGTCGCCAGCCCCAAACAAAAGGAACGCACCGTGGCCGAAGTGGTGGCCCTGCTGAAGGCTGCGCCCGGCAAGATCAGCTTCGCCAGTTCGGGCAATGGCTCGTCCGACCACCTGTCTGCCGAGGTGTTCTGGCAGCAGAGCAAAACCGAAGGCCTGCACGTGCCCTACAAGGGCGGCGCACCGGCCATCAACGACCTGCTGGGCGGCCAGGTGGACTTTTCGTTCCAGAACGTCAACGCCGTGTTGGCGCACATCAAGGCGGGCAAGCTGCACGCCATCGCCGTGACCGGCGACAAGCGCTCGCCGGTACTGCCCGATGTGCCCACCCTGGCCGAAGCGGGCGTCAAGGGCGCCGAGGTCTATTCGTGGCAAGGCCTGGCCGCCCCCAAGGGCCTGCCGCCCGCGGTGAAGGACAAGCTCGCCGCCGCGGCCATTGCGGCCATCAACGACCCGGCCGTCAAAAAACGCCTGCTGGACCAGGGGCTGGAAATCGTGGCCAGCACACCAGCCGAGTTCAGCGCCTTCCAGGCCCGCGAATGGACGCGCTGGAAAACGCTGATCGACACCCGCAAAATCACGGCCGACTGAATCCGCCCCAGCCCCCTTTTTTTCACCCACCGCACGGCGCCCGCCGCCGTGGAAAGCCCCCATGACTGCATATACCTCCACCCCCCGCGTCACCGAGCTGCGTGTCGTGCCCGTTGCCGGCCACGACGGCATGCTGATGAACCTGAGCGGCGCGCACGGCCCGTTCTTCACCCGCAACATCCTGATCCTCACCGACAACGCCGGCCGCACGGGCGTGGGCGAGGTGCCCGGCGGCGAGAAGATCCGCCAAACTTTGGAGGACGCCCGGGACTTGATCGTCGGCCAGTCCATCGGCAACGTCCAGGCCGTGCTGAACGCCATGCGCAACCAGTTTGCCGACCGCGACAGCGGCGGGCGTGGCCAGCAGACCTTTGACCTGCGGGTGGCCATCCACGCCGTGACTGCCGCCGAGTCGGCCTTGCTCGACCTGCTGGGCCAGCACCTGGAAGTGCCGGTCGCCGCGCTGCTGGGCGAAGGCCAGCAGCGCGACGCGGTGCAGATGCTGGGCTACCTGTTCTACGTGGGCGACAGCACCCAGACCAACCTGGCCTACCGCACCGAGCCCGGTGCCGACAACGACTGGTTCCGCCTGCGCCACCAAAAAGCCATGACCCCCGAGGCCATCGTGCGCCTGGCCGAAGCCACACAACAGCGCTATGGCTTCCAAGACTTCAAGCTCAAGGGCGGCGTGCTGCGCGGCGACGAAGAGGTGGACGCGGTGGTGGCGCTGCACGAGCGCTTCCCCGAGGCGCGCGTGACGCTGGACCCCAACGGCGGCTGGCTGCTCAAAGACGCGATCCGCCTGGGCCAGCGCATGCGCGGCGTGGTGGCCTATGCCGAAGACCCCTGCGGTGCCGAAGGCGTGTACTCGGGCCGCGAGGTGATGGCCGAGTTCCGCCGCGCCACCGGCCTGCCCACGGCCACCAATATGGTCGCCACCGACTGGCGCGAGATGGCCCACAGCCTGGCACTGCAGTCGGTCGATATCCCGCTGGCCGACCCGCACTTCTGGACCATGGCCGGTTCGGTGCGCGTGGCCCAGCTGTGCCAGGCCTTTGGCCTGACCTGGGGCTCGCATTCCAACAACCACTTCGACATCTCGCTGGCCATGTTCACCCACGTGGGCGCGGCCGCACCGGGCAAGGTCACGGCCATCGACACGCATTGGATCTGGCAAGACGGCCAGCGCCTGACCAAGGAACCTTTGAAGATCGAAGGCGGCTACGTGCAGGTACCCAAGAAGCCGGGCCTGGGCGTGGAACTGGACATGGCCGAAGTCGAACGCGCCCACCAGCTGTACCTGCAGCACGGCCTGGGCGCGCGCGACGATGCCACGGCCATGCAGTTCCTGATCCCTGGCTGGAAGTTCAACAACAAAAGTCCTTGCATGGTGCGCTGATTTTTATGCCACAAACGCGGCGTAGCCGGTTTTGAGGATCAGCGCGCTGACCACCACGATGAACACCACGCGCACGAAACCCGTGCCGTGCTTCAGCGCCAGGCGCGAGCCCAGCACGCTGCCCACCACATTGGCCACCGCCATGAACACCACGTAATGCCACCAGAT
>CANFZJ010000017.1 GCA_947451445.1 Comamonadaceae bacterium | reverse complement strand
GACAGGCTCCAGGCCGGACAAAAGCATGGGGGGGACGGGATTAACGACGGACTCGGACATACGACTCACCTGTGGTTGGGCAGAATTTCAGGTGAGCGTCGTTGGCAACAACCCAAGCCTGACGGGGACAAACCCGCTGCAACGCTCCTTGGGAGGCTGGATTTTAAGGGCTTGGACGCGGCACGACTTGTCCGTAAACTGCACCAGTCTTTGCACACAAATTGTCACAAACTTGCCATGCTGAAAAAACTGCTGAACGCCAAGAACCGCTGGCTGGCCTCCGCGCCCGAATCCCTGCAACCCCAAAAGCGGATGCGGGCTGTGAGCGGGTCCAATGCCGCCAGCCGGGCAGCCCAGCTGCTGATTGCCCCCACCGCGTTGATGCAGCTCAAGCCCGCCGAGGCGCTGACCATCGTCAGCTACATGGCGCCCCGCAAAATCGCCATGGGCACCACCTTCATCACCGAGGGCGATACCAGCGACACCGGCTATATGGTGCTGCTGCTGGACGGCGAGGTGACGGTCGAAAACATCGAAGTCAGCCGCACCGAACCCGTCACCGTGACGGTGCTCGGCCCGGGCAGCCTGATTGGTGAAATGGGCCTGATCGACGGCCAGGCCCGGCTGGCGTCGTGCACCGCCAGCACCGACGTGACCTGCGCCATCCTGTCGCGCGCCGCACTGGAAAAACTCAGCCTGGACAACCCCAAAACGGCCGCCAAGCTGATGATGGCCGTGTCCGCACGCATTGCCCAGCGGCTACGCGACACCTCGGAAAAGGTCAAACGCTACAGCCAGCTGGTGCTGGCCATGCAGCAAGAAATCGACCACCTGCTGCCGAGCTAGACCGCCGCCGCTGGCAGGCCAAACACCCGGTCGAACACCCAGCTGAACACAAAGGTGTAGGCCAGGAAAAACAGCAGCAGCCCCAGGTCCATCCCCAGGGCGTGCAGCCAGGTGGTGTCGAACCACCAGGCCATCAGCGGTACAAAAAACACCGTCAGTCCGCCCTCAAAGCCGATGGCATGCGCCACCCGGCGCGCCACGCTGCGGCCCCGCACGGCCTGGCGCGCCTCCCAACGCTCGAACAGGGTGTTGAACACCAGGTTCCAGACGATGGCTATCGCCGACGTGGCCACCGCCACGATGCCCGCATCCTGCATACCATGGCCCGACATACCGGCCAGCCCCAACGTAGCCGCCACGATGGCAAAGGCTTCGTACAGGGCGACGTAGACGACTTTTCTTTTCAGGCCTTGCATAGCGAAATTTACAAGAAATAGGACTCCAGCGCAGGTAGTGCCTGCGATGATAGCTATCAATTTTGAAGTACGCTTAAACCACTTCCCAGCATCCGCTGCGTTGCGAGGCAAACAGCGCGTCGATGACACGCATGTTCTGGATGGCGTCTTCCACCCCGTAGGGCAGGGGCTGTTCGCCACGGATGGCGAGTGAAAACGCATCGCCTTCCAGGCTGTACTGGTCGCAAGGGGCAAAGCTTTCCACCGTGGCGCTGGCACCGCCCAAGGCCTTACCGCTGTCGATAAAGATGCGGGTCGCCTCGCCCTGCGGCGCGTTGAACGGGATTTCGATCTCCACCCGCTGCTGCGTGCCCACCACCTGCACCCGCTGGTAGGGCGCGGACTGGGTGGAGACGGTGAAGTTCAGCTGCCGGCCACCGCCAAAGTCCAGCAGGGCGCTGAACATGCGGTCTACATTAAATTCGGGGTCCATATCGGCCAGCGCCATCACACGCAGCGGCTCCGCACCAAACAAAAAACGCCCGGCCACGATGGGGTAGCAGCCAATGTCGAACAGCGCGCCGCCGCCCTTGGCAGGGGCGTTGCGGATGTTGTCCGGGTTGCGGTTGAAGTACGAGAACCAAGCCTGCACCGAACAGCGCTCGCCCAAAGCGCCGCTTTGCACCAGCTCGCGCGTGCGCAGCCACTGCGGGTGGAAACGCACCATGAAGGCTTCCATGATGTGCACCTGGCCCGCCACTTCGCGCAGCTGGGCCGCCTCATTGGCGTTCAGCGCGATGGGCTTTTCGCACAGCACATGCTTGCCCGCGCGGGCCGCGGCCAGGGTCAGGGGCACATGCAAGTCGTTGGGCAGCGGGTTGTAGATGGCCTCGATGTTCGGGTCGGCCAGCAGCTCTTCGTAAGAGCCGTAAGCGGTAGGAATGCCCAGCGTATCGGCTGCCGCACGGGCCGAGGGCAAGGAGCGCGAGGCTATTGCCTGCACATCGCACCACTGGCTGCGCAGCAGCGCCGGGGTGACTTTCTCCATCCCGATCTTGGCGGTACTGAGCACGCCCCAGCGGACTTTGTGCATGTTATGCGGCCTCGGTTTCTTTGTAGAAGAACGGCCGCAGCACCCGGCCCGGCAGTGGCTGCACCGCATCATGGATGGCACCGATGTGCTCTGGCGTGGTGCCGCAGCAGCCGCCCACGATATTGACCAGGCCTTCGGCGGCAAATTCGCGCACCAGGGCCGAAGTGACGTCGGGGGTTTCGTCAAACCCGGTGTCGCTCATCGGGTTGGGCAGGCCTGCGTTCGGGTAGCAGCTGATGAAGGTGTCCGGGGCCACGCGGTGCAACTCCTGGATGTAGGGGCGCATCAGGGCCGCACCCAGCGCGCAGTTCAGGCCCACGGCCAGCGGCTGGGCGTGGCGCACGCTGTGCCAAAAGGCGGTAACGGTCTGGCCGCTGAGGATGCGGCCGGAGGCGTCGGTCACCGTGCCGCTGATGATCAGCGGCAGGCGCTGGCCCGAGTCGGCAAAGTATTCGTCCACCGCAAACAGCGCGGCCTTGGCGTTCAGGGTGTCAAAAATGGTCTCGACCAGAATCACGTCGCTGCCGCCTTCGACCAGCGCCTTGGTCTGGTCGTAGTAGGCTTTGCGCAGCTGCTCGAAGCTGACGTTGCGCGCGCCGGGGTCGTTCACGTCGGGGCTGATGCTGGCGGTTTTGGGCGTGGGACCGAGCGCACCGCAGACGAAGCGGGGTTTGTCCGGCGTGCTGAATTTGTCGCAGGCGGCGCGGGCGATGCGGGCGGACTCGAAATTCATCTCGATGGCCAGGTCGGCCATGTCGTAGTCGTCCTGGGCCACGGTGGTCGCGCCAAAGGTGTTGGTTTCGATCAGGTCGGCCCCGGCAGCCAGGTAACCCTCGTGGATGTCGCGGATCACGTCCGGGCGGGTCAGACTGAGTAGCTCGTTGTTGCCCTTCACGTCTTTGTGGAAGTCTTTGAAGCGCTCGCCCCGGTACTGCGCTTCGTTGAGCTTGAAGCGCTGGATCATGGTGCCCATCGCACCGTCGAGGATGGCAATGCGGCTGGCCAGAATGGCGGGGAGTTGCTGGGCGCGGGTGTAGGTGGGCGTTTTCATGAGGGCTCCATTTTAGGAAGGCGGGACAATAGCCAGTTACTTTGGGGTCATTTTTTATATAAAAAAGACCTCTAGCGCACATACCGCCTGCGCAAGCAGCTCTCATTTAAATAGCAATGACATCTTCCCCCATCGCCATCTTGCGCGAGACTTTTGGCTACGAGCAGTTTCGTGGCCCGCAACAGGCCATCGTCGAGCACGTGGTGGCCGGGGGCGATGCCTTGGTGCTGATGCCTACCGGCGGCGGCAAGTAAAAGTCAAAAATCCGCGTGGCACATGCGGGATCACATCGTGATCTAAGCCCTGCTTTCGGCGATACATCTACGACTGAAAAATTGCACTATTCACAGACTGAAAGTCTGCACATTACAGTGGCAAATTCAAATAAGAGCGCAGAGTTTTTTCCAGATCTTCTTGTAATCCTTCAGGAGAGATGATCTGAATATTTGGGATCCAGTAACGGACGATCGGAAGTACCTGGTTCACATGCCCCACCTGGGCTGACAGGATGAGCCCCCCATCGGCCAGCTCTCGTTCAATTTTCTGATTTGCCACGAGTTTTCGACGTCTGAAATAACCTGCAGCTGCCTTATTGATTTGCAGCACTATTTCAATAGGCGTGTTGCTGACCCAGACCCCGTCTTCCGCCACCAACTGGACATTCACCGCTGGGTCAGGGGTAAATACAGAAGTGCCAAGCATTAGCCGGTTCATTTTCGAGAATGAAAACGTCTTCAGTTTGTCGCGGTGCTTGGCAGCCAGATACCAAATCCCTTTGTTATTGATGAGCTTGTACGGCTCAGCCGCATAACATTTCGAGCCCTCTGCAACGGAATACTCGAACTCTATGGTGCGGTGTGCCGCGATGGCTTGCTCCAGCAGCTGGAAGCCATGCTCCTTCCCCTGCAAGTCTTCGTAATGGTGTCCCTTGACCAGCAGCCCAGACTGCATGCGGGTATCCAGCCGCTCTCGCAAAAACCCATCGGAAAGCACAGGAAACAGCCCATTGACACCGGCCAAGCCCGCAAAATTCTCGAAATCTTTGAAATTCAGCTTCCCCAAAAAAGCGGGATTGAGCCGATATTTGCCATGGAACTGCTCCATTGGCAGGTAACTGAAGCGTTCACGAAGATCGCGCTGAATGGTCCGAACATTGACATTGAACTCTTGCGCAAGCGCTTTGGGCTCCAGAGACTCCCCTTGGTTCAGCTTGACCAGCATCATTGCCAAGCGACGCGCCAGCGTGTCATGGTTCACAACAGGCATGAAAAAGCGTTGTTCAGGAGTCTGAATTGGGCCCGCCTGGGGCAAGTGCTGATTTCGAAGCCTGGGTGTTGCCTAGGGCCGCATCCGGGGTCTTCCAGCCCAACTTCTGTTTTGCTAAGTTGGCAAGACTAGACGCTGCATCACCTGTTGTCTGGTATGCGCCTTGTAACGCCAACGAAGTGCTATCTGCCGCAGCCGCAGCCGCCGTACTCGTTTTATCCAAAGCCCCCCTCACCGCAGTAGACGTGCCGCCAACGGCCGCAGCCGCAGCAATTTTGGTGAGTTCACTCGCTTTTTCGGTGACGACTTGGACGTAGTCCGCCATTTTTCCGGTCACGTCATACAGCGTTTTTCCAAATTGGCCCGCATATTCGCGAACGAGTGCCTTGAATTCCGCCAGGCTTTGCGAACTCATGAGCTCATTGGTTTTCAAAATCAAAAACTGAACCACCGATTTGATAAGTTCCACGCCAATTTCTAGACCGCGCGTAATCCTGTCAAGAATTGCATCTTTCTCGGCGGTGCCCAAAGCACCCCAGCCGTAATAAATAGCGCCGACCGCAGCGCAGGTCATGGCAACTGGATTGGTGAAGGTAGCCGCCGTACCTGCGGTCACAACCGCAGAGAGGGTGTTCCCCAGCATGTATTGGCCCAATGCGATCACGATAACGGAGCTCATGTACCCGATACCAAACCCCGTCTTGGCCCCCTCCAAGACGGTCCCCGTTTGCGAAACCATCGCGTTGTCCGAAGCCTTCAACCCGCTAATGTGCTCATCAAAGTATGTACCGATCGCCCCAGTTGCCCCATACATGCCATAGATCACTTTCGTTATGCCCGAAAGTGCGCCACTACCAGCGATCCCGACCGCAAGTCCCAACATATTTTCCCTTTGTAAATTTTCGGTTACTGCTTTGCACTATACGGTTGTCGCAGATCCAGTCAAAGACTGACCTCCAATTCATCTTTTCATACATTTTTTCCAGATGAGCACGATGACCAACGCGGCCATGACGAAGAGTGCCAATTTAAAAACTGTTACCAAAATGCTAAGCGAAGCCGAGTACGCCCCCAGTTTCACGAAGACAGAGGCGAGGCCAAATGCCATGAGTGCGATCCAAAACATAGTTCGTTCCTATTCCATAAGTTAATAATGAAACGAAGTATTGGGGGCCGCAACGACAGGGCGTGTCGTTTTTGGTTAGCGCAAAAATTATTTATCAGCGGCAGCAATTCAATTGCTTCGTTTTTGAGAGCAAAACTTGATTTGCAGTTTCGGCTTGTACGTGGGCCTTACGTACAAAGCAGTAAACCCAACCCACATTCAAGATCGCCAGACGAAAGCATCACCCCAGCCCGGGCACAATAGACCGCCCAACCAGCGCCTCGCTAGATTACATGCCAAACAGGCTTCCAGCCAAATATTCACCTGCGCTGGCAGCTATACATTTCAGAGCATCACATTGTCCTCATCCCCCCTCGCCATCCTGCATGAAACCTTTGGCTACGAGCAGTTTCGTGGCCCGCAACAGGCCATCGTCGAGCACGTGGTGGCCGGGGGCGATGCCCTGGTGCTGATGCCTACCGGCGGCGGCAAGTCGCTGTGCTACCAGATTCCGGCCATCGCGCGGCAGTTGGACGGGCATGGCATCACCATCGTCATCTCGCCGCTGATCGCGCTGATGCACGACCAGGTGGGCGCGCTGCACGAGGCGGGGGTGAAGGCCGCGTTCCTCAATTCCACGCTGAGTTTTGCCGAGGCGCTGGACGTGGAGCGCCGCCTGGCGCGGGGCGAGATCACCCTGCTCTACGCCGCGCCCGAGCGCATCACCACGCCGCGCTTTCTGGACCAGTTGGACGACTTGCTGGCACGCGGCCAGCTGAGCCTGTTTGCCATCGACGAAGTGCATTGCGTCAGCCAGTGGGGCCACGACTTCCGCCCCGAATACCGCGCACTGACGGTGCTGCATCAACGTTACTCCGCCGTTCCCAGGATTGCCCTGACCGCCACCGCCGACGCGCTGACCCGCGCCGACATCGTCGAGCGGCTGCAGCTGGAAGAAGCGCGCCACTTCGTCAGCAGCTTTGACCGGCCCAACATCCGCTACACCATCGTCGAGAAAAAAGAGGCGACCCAGCAACTGCTGCGCTTCATCGAACGCGAGCACGAAGGCGACGCAGGCGTGGTGTACTGCCAGTCGCGCAAGCGGGTCGAAGACGTGGCCCAAACCCTGTGCGAGCACGGCATCAACGCCCTGCCGTACCACGCCGGGCTGGACGCCAAACTGCGCCAAACCCACCAGGACCGCTTTCTGCGCGAAGAAGGCATCGTGATGGTGGCCACCATCGCCTTCGGTATGGGCATCGACAAGCCCGACGTGCGCTTTGTCGCCCACCTGGACATGCCGAAAAACATCGAAGGCTACTACCAGGAAACCGGCCGCGCCGGGCGCGACGGCCAGGCTGCCGACGCCTGGATGGTCTACGGCCTGAACGACGTGGTCAACCAGCGCCGCATGATCGACGAAAGCCCGGCGGGCGAAGAATTCAAGCAGGTGATGCGCGGCAAGCTGGACGCGCTGCTGGGCCTGGCCGAGGCCACCGACTGCCGCCGGGTGCGGCTGCTGGGCTACTTCGGCGAGCCGTCCAAGCCCTGCGGGAATTGCGACAACTGCCTGCAACCGCCACCGATCTGGGACGGCACCGAGGCCGCGCGCAAGCTGCTGTCCACCATCTACCGCATCCAGCAAATGAGCGGCATCGGCTTTGGCACGGGCCACATCATGGACATCTTGCGGGGCAAAACGACAGAAAAGGTGACCCAATTTGGCCACGCCACCCTCAGCACCTTCGGCCTGGGCACCGACTACAGCGAACAGCAGCTGCGCGGCGTGCTGCGCCAGCTGATCGCCATTGGTGCGGTGGCGGTGCAGGGTGAATACAGCACCCTGTGCCTGACCGAAGGCTCGCGCGCCGTGCTCAAGGGCGAGGTGCCGCTGCGGCTGCGCGCCTCGGCGACCGGCCCGGCCGAGCGCAAGCCCAAACGCGAAAAGGCTGCCGCAGCCAAATCCGCCATCGCCGCCAGCCTGGACGACGCGGCCCAAACCCGCTTTGCCGCCCTCAAAACCTGGCGCGCCGATGTCGCCCGCGAACACAACCTGCCCGCCTACGTCATCTTCCACGACGCCACCCTGGCCGCCATCGCCGCCCTGGCCCCGCACAGCCTGGGCGACCTGGAAGGCGTGAGCGGCATCGGCGTGAAAAAGCTGGAAGCCTATGGCGAACAAGTGCTGCGGGTCTGCCAGGACGCCGCGTAAATGCTATTTAATTAATAGCTACTTACGCCCACTCTACCTGCGCTAACGGCACTTTTTATATAAATTTCCATGACCGACAAAATCCCCACCCCCAAGACCATCACCCCCCGCTTCGGCCGCCTGCTGCTGGTGTGCGTGCTGTCGGTACTGCTGTGCGGCATGCTGGTCTGGCTGATGGGCGACCAGTTTGCCGAGTGCTGCGATTTGTCGTGGCTGGACCGGTTGAGCAAGTGAGGGTAAAAAACCGTAGCCAATAAAGCTACGAACGAAGCCAAACCGGCTGCAAAACACTTACGAAGTGGCTTTTGTAGCGTCGGTGCCCGCCCCGTCCGGCGCGCCGCCATGCACCTTGGCGAAGGTCAATATCACCTCGCGGATGAGTTTGCGCTGCGCGGCAGGGAGCTGCAAAAACGCATCGAAAGTTTCGCGCTCCAGGTAGCCCACGCCTTCGTCCCAGCGCTTTTTGTGCTGTTGAACAGCGTTGCGCACGGCCTCACCGAAGCGCAGTACTTCGGGTTCAATTTTCAGAATCTCCGCCAGCGTCTGTAGCTTGTCTTGCTCGGGAATGGCTTCGCCCCGCAACCAGCGCGACACCGCCTGAAAGCTCACCGACCGCCCCCAGTAGTGCGCGTTAAACACATTCAACAGCACCGCTGGGCGCGGCTGCAACCCGGCAGCCTCCATGGCGGCACGCAAACGCTGGGCAAATTCGAGCTTCTGGTTCATGCCCAGAAATTAAATTTCAGTAGCGAAAGCGTTAAACCTCTTGTTGTACGATTGGTTGAACCATTGATTGAACTTTCGGTTTAATCAACGCCCCTGGCCTTCGCCGGGGTGCGCCTCGCCTTACTGCGCGCCACATGCCCAAATCCCTGCTCGAACAACTGCCCGAAATCGTCAAACGCGGACGCGAAGAAGCTGAAAAAATCCTGGAGAACCTGGAAAGCCGCCACCGTGTAGGCCTGCAAACCCGCGAAGTGGTGCTGCCCGCCAAAGACAGCGCGGCGCACGACTGGGTGACGGCGCAGCACCGCCAAGCGCGCGAGGCTAGCACCGACGCCTGGACCAACCGCCTGATCTACGGCGACAACCTGCTGGCCATGGCCGCTCTGCTGGCGGGCGACGACACCACGCCCAGCCTGCGCGGCAAGGTGGACCTGATCTACATCGACCCGCCCTTTGACAGCAAGGCCGACTACCGCACCAAGGTCACGCTGCCCGCCATCGGAGGTGGCTCCAATCCTTTGGAGCTGGAGCAAAAGCCCACGGTGATCGAGCAGTTTGCTTACTCGGATACCTGGTCAGACGGCACGGCCTCGTACCTGGCGATGATCACGCCGCGCTTGATCTTGATGCGGGAGCTGTTAGCGGATACAGGATCGATTTACGTGCACCTGGATTGGCATGTGGGGCACTACGTGAAGCTGGTGTTGGATGAGGTGTTTGGGAAAGGCAACCTCAGAAATGAAATCGCGTGGCGACGAACAAGGGCAGCACACTCGGATTCGACATACTTCGGGAAGGTTCACGATGTCATATTCTTCTATGGCAAGTCACCGCAAACCTACTTTAAAGATCAGTTCACTCCGCACGCCGACGAATACATACAACGGTTTTCAAAACTTGAAAACGATCGTCGTTACATGCTCGTGCCATTGCATGGCCCAGGACAAGGGGCTCCTCGCACCTTTTTCGGGAAAGTCATCGCACCGCCATCAGGTCGCTGCTGGCCATCGCAGCGGGTTGTTGATGAATACACAGCCAATGGCCTCGTAGAACTAACCACTAACGGCACTCCATCTAAAAAGAGTTTCCTTGACGAAAACAAAGGCAAGCCCGTATCTGATTGGTGGGAGGACGTAATCCCTTTGAATCCGGTTGCATCTGAGCGTGTTGACTACGCGACACAGAAACCCGAGGCCCTGCTAAATCGAGTAATTGGTGCCTCCTGCCCCGAAGGTGGCATCGTCGCCGACTTCAACGGCGGCTCCGGCACCACCGCGGCAGCAGCCGAAAAACTAGGCCGCCGCTGGATCACCACCGATCTGGGCAAACCCGCCTGCATGGTCATGCGCAAACGCCTGATCGACCTCGAAGCCAAACCCTTCCTCTACCAAGCCATCGGCGACTACCAGGTGGAAGCGGCCAAGGCCACATTGGGCCGCGACTTCCGCATCGGCGACTTGTCGCAAATCGTGCTGTCGCTCTACGGCGCGTTGCCGCTGCCGCCAGACGCAAACCCGCAGCGCAACCTGGGGCAAATTGCAGGCATCGAGCTGGGCGGGCGCAGGGGCAGTAAGACGCTGGTGCTGGCCGATTCGCCCAACAAACTCACCGGAGCGGCTACCCTCAAAAAGGCACAGGCCCAGCGCGACAACCTGCTGGGGGGCTGGGACCGGGTGGTGGTGCTGGGCTGGAACTTTGAGTCCTCCATTGGCGAGACCATCAACGGGCTGAACGATAGCCGCCTGGAGGTGCTGGTGATTCCGCCCGACCTATTGGACCGACTAAAGAAGAAGGGCGGCATCGACAAGCTGCGTGGGCAGGTACGCTTCTCCAGCCTGCAATATTTGACGATCCACCCGGTGGCGCGCAAGGCCGAGGGCGCGGAAGAGACTTTGACCGTGCGGCTGAAAAACTATGTGTTGCTGTCCCCCGAGGCCATCAACCTGGACGACGCGAACCGGCAAAAGCTGCAAGCCGTCATCAACCAAGAGCCGCTGGCCTTGATCGAATACTGGGCAGTGGACCCGGACTACGACGGCAAAGTGTTCCGCTCCGTCTGGCAAGACTACCGTGGCAATACGGCCAACGACGACGATGCGCTGCGGGTGGTCACCCAGGCCAGCCTGCGCGTGCCCGCCAAGCCCGGCCCGCGCCGGGTGTGCGTGCGGGTGGTGGATGTGTTTGGGTTTGAGGCGGAAGTGGTGAGCACGGTGGAGGCCGCATGAGCCTACAACCGGACCCCCAACTCGCCCTCTCCACCGCCCTTACCGCCAAAACCCGCCAGCTTTGCCTGGGCCTGGAGTCTGGCGTAGCCGACATTCTGGACATGGTGACGCCCACCACCGCCGAACTGTTGCTGTGGTGGTTTGGCGAGGAGATGGTGCTGTCGCGTGGCGGGCTGAACTTCCACGCCGGGCAAAAGCAGGCGATTTTGAACGCCATCGTGGCGCACGAGGTGCTGCACAGCGCCACGCTGCTAGACCTGTACCAGCAGGTAGCCCCAGAGGCTCTGCTGGCGGGCAACCGCCTGCATGAAGTTGCCCAGGCCAAGCACGCGCACCCCAAATACTGCTTCAAGATGGCCACCGGCACGGGCAAAACCTGGGTGATGCAGGCGCTGATGGTCTGGCAACTGCTGAACAAGACCGCTGCGCTGGCCGAGGGCGTGGACGATGCCCGCTTTACCCGGCAGTTCATGGTGGTGGCACCGGGGCTGATCGTCTACGAGCGGCTGCTGGACGCGTTTTGCGGCAAGCTGGTGGCGGGCACCGGCGCGCGCGACTTTGCCACCTCCGACGTGGCTCGGTTTGCCGACCTGTTCATCCCCGAGGGGCAGCGCGAGCGGGTGTTTGCCTTTGTGCGCGGCAATGTGTGCAGCAAGAGCGAGATTGGCCTGAAAGCCACCGGCAACGGCATGGTCGCCATCACCAACTGGCATTTGCTGAACGACAGCGACTTGCCCGAAGACACGGAAGAAGTGCAGGCGCTGGGCGTGCCGCTGCCCCCCGAGGATGTCATCAAAGCCGTGCTGCCGCTGATGCCGGGCCGCGCCACCGGCAACAGCCTGGACGTTCTGGACCGGCGCTATGCACGCGGCAATGTGCTGGAGTTTTTGGCCCAACTGCCCGAGCTGATGGTGTTCAACGACGAAGCACACCATATCCATGAATTTAAGCGCGAGGGTGAAACCACCGAGGTGGAATGGCAAAAAAGCCTGAGCCGGATCGCCGAAACCAAGGGCCGCCGCTTTGTGCAAGTGGACTTTTCCGCCACGCCGTACAACGACGTGGGCGCGGGCAAAAACAAGCGCAAGCTGTACTTTGCGCACATCGTGACCGACTTTGACCTGAAAACCGCCATGCGCGCCGGGCTGGTGAAGTCGCTGGTGCTGGACCGGCGCAAGGAGATTGGCGCACTGCCGTTGGAGTTCAAAGCCGAGCGCGATGAGTCCGGCAACCCCACCCTGAGCGAAGGCCAGCGGGTGATGCTGCGCGCCGGCTTGCAAAAGCTGCGCAAGCTGGAGGCCGACTTTGCCCGCATCGCCCCCAGCCGCCACCCCAAGATGCTGGTGGTCTGCGAAGACACCACCGTGTCACCGTTGGTTGCCCAGTTTCTGCAAGACCAGGAAGGTCTGGGCGCAGACGAGGTGATGACCATCGACTCCGGCAAAAAAGCCGAGCTGGGAGAGAAAGACTGGGCTCCGGTGCGCGAACGGCTGTTCAGCATCGACCAGCACGCCACGCCGCGCGTGGTGGTCAGCGTGCTCATGCTGCGCGAGGGCTTTGACGTGAACAACATCTGCGTCATCGTGCCGCTGCGTTCCAGCCAGGCGCAGATTCTGCTGGAGCAAACCATTGGCCGGGGCCTGCGGCTGATGTGGCGCGAAGACGAATACACCGAAATCAAGCGCGAAAACCGGGAACACATCAACGCCGGGCAGGAGCCGGGCAGCCTGATCGACGTGCTGTCTATCGTGGAGCATCCGGCGTTCCAGTCTTTTTACGACGACCTGATCAACGAGGGCTTGGCGGGCACCACGGGCGACGACTTGGACAGCAGCTCCAGCACCGGCGATGTGGTGGCGGCAGAGCTGCGTGAGGATTTTGCGGCGTTCGACTTTGGCATCCCCTTCATCCTGCAAGAAACCGACGAAGTGCGCGACCACCACGCACCCGATCTGGGCAGCCTGCCCTGCTTTACCGGCATGACCGTGGGGCAACTGACCGGCCTGCTGGGCAAGGGCGACACCTTTATTTCGCAAGACCTGCAAAGCGCCACGCTGTTTGGCGACTACCGGGTCGATGGCGCGGTGATGCAGGTGGGCGGCTACAACGAATACCTGGCCCGCCTGACCCGGCGCATCAGCCAGGCGCTGAGCGAACCCCTGCCGAAAGGCAACAAAATCGCCACCCACCTGGCCAAGCCGTATTTGCAGGTCAACACCGCCGAGCTGACGGGCTGGCTGGACGACTACATCTGGACCCAGTTGTTCGCCAGCACCTTCAACCCCTTGGAGGGCGAGAACTGGCGGGTACTGCTGCTGCAACCGGTGGTAGACCACATCACCAAAGTGTTTGCAGTGGCTTTGCTGGAGTCTGAGCAGCAGCATGTGAGCGGCCAGACCGAGGTGCATTTGCGCCACCTGAGCGAAGTGCCCAAGCTGATGGTGCGCGAGAGCTTTTCGGTAGCGGTATCCAAGTGCATTTACACCCGGCTGGGCTGGCCCGCGCGCAACGGCGGGCTGGAACGCAGCTTCATCTACTGGGCGCAGGCCGACACCCAGGTGCTGGCGTTTTGCAAGATCAGCGAGAACCGCCACACTTTTGCCCGGCTGCGCTACGTCAAAGAAGACGGCTTGCCTGCGTTTTACTCGCCCGATTTTTTGGTGCGCACGGCCGATGCGGTGTACCTGGTGGAAACCAAGGCGCAGCAGCAAACCATCCACCCCAACGTGCAGCGTAAGTGCAAAGCCGCGCTGGCTTGGGTAGCGCGCATCAACGCACTGCCTGCAGAGCACCGCAACGGCCCACCGTGGCATTACGTGTTGCTGGCTGAAAACGTAGTGCAGGAGTGGCAGGCCAAAGGGGCGCGGCTAGCGGAACTACTGGACTATGCGCGGCTGCGGCCACTGGCAGATGCGTCGCTGCAGGCACGGTTATTGTGAAACAGGCCACCGTGGTTACTATAAAAACAATAGCTTCCTCCGCACACCCAATATGCGCTAGGCACTGATTTCTCTGATTAACTACCTGGCTCAGACGGACGTCATTCCCGCGAAGGCGGGAATCCAGCAAGCGCCATTAACGCAAGCACCGCCGCACTGGATTCCCGCCTTCGCGGGAATGACGGTTATTCGGGGTGTCTGAGCCATGTCGCTAATCAGGCTGATTTGACTCATACATCAACCGCCCGCAGCGTGCGGTTGTGGCCCGCCAAAAAGGCCGCGAACTGGGCCACCGGCAAGGGTTTGCTGGTCAGGTAGCCCTGGTACGCGTGGCAACCGATGCTGGCCAGGAAGGCGCGCTGGTCTTCGGTTTCCACGCCCTCGGCGATGACGTCCAAGCCCATGCTGTGGGCCAGGCCGACCACGACGCGGGCGATGGCGGCGTCCTGGGGGTTGGTCAGCAGGTCGCGCACAAACGACTGGTCGATCTTGAGCTGGTTCAGCGGCAGTTTCTTCAGGTAGCTCAGGGACGAATAGCCGGTGCCGAAGTCGTCCAACGCCAAGCCCACGCCCCAGGCTTGCAGGGCGGTCATTTTGGCAATGGTGTCGTCTACGTCGTTGACCAGCATGCTCTCGGTCAGCTCCAGTTTGAGGCGGGACGGGCGCGCACCGGAGCGCTCCAGCACCGAGCGGACCTGGGCCACGTAGTCGGGTTGGCGAAACTGCTGCGCGCTGACGTTGACGGCCAGGGTCAGGTGGGCGGTGTCGGGGTGGTCCGCCCAGGCCACCAGCTGGGCGCAGGCCGTGCCCAGCACCCAGTGGCCGATGGGCAGGATCAGGCCGGTTTGCTCGGCCACGGGGATGAAGTCGGCCGGGGAGACGCGGCCCAGCTGCGGGTGCTCCCAGCGCAGCAGGGCCTCGGCCCCCTGGATGCGGCCATCGGCACCGACCTGGGGTTGGTAGTGCAGCACAAACTGGTTCCCCGGCAGGGCTTTGTGCAGGCTGGACTCCAGCACGTTGTGCTCGCGCAGGTCGGCCTGCATCACTTCCAACAGGGCGTACAGCAGCACACAGCAAATGGCGTTCGTCAGCCAGGTGCCGCCGATGCGCACTTCGTCGGACAACAAAAAGGGCGTAACCCAGCCCCACGGGGTGCTGGCAAAGCCAAAATACGCAGCAAAACAGGCCAGCGGTATGCCGTGGCGCAGCCAGGGGGTTTCGCTGCGGAACAGCATGATCGACCCGACGCCCATGAGCAAAAAGTAGTGGTGCGAGGCCCGGGGGGCCCGTGCGGATGGAATGTCCAGCACCACACACATGATGCCCAGCCCGATGCCCAGGCAGCCCGCCAGCAACAGCGCACTGTGCCGGGTGCGGCCGCGCCAGTTCAGCCACGCCACACCGGCGGCCACCAGCACCAGCACGGCATCGAAGGCAGCCACCGCCCAGTACGCATGCAGCGCAAAGTACACCGCCCACCAGAAGCAGGCCAGGGCCAATGTCAGGCTGGACAGGTACAGCGTGCGGCGCACCCGCAGGCTGTGTTTGGTGCGCAGGGCCGCACTCTGGGGTGGCGGGGGCATGGGCGCAGGTTGCAGGGTGGGGGTAGCGGCTATCCGTCGCAGCGGGTTAGGGCATGAACCCCATGCCCCGCGCCTCGCGCACCTCGGGTTTGATGCGGTGCTCGGCTTCCAGCTGGTCCATGAATTCCTCGGGGCTGAGGGCGCTGTCCAAGATTTCGACCTGGCGCTTCACTGCCGCAAAGTCACCGGGGCAGAGCTGCTCCAGCTTGGCCAGACGGGTTTTCAGCGCGTCGGTCAGCGCGCTGGCGTCGCCGGCCAGGGCTTCGGTGCTGAACATCGCCTCGCGCTGCGCACGCAGCAACGGTTTGAACTGGATTTTGAAGGTGAAGCGGCGCAGCGCGGCCTGGTCGATGCGGTCCAGCAGGTTGGTGGTGCAGACGAAGATGCCCCGGTAGCGCTCCATGCCCTGCAGCATTTCGTTCACCTCGGTGACTTCGTAGGTGCGCTGGGCGCCGCGCCGGTCTTGCAGGAAGCTGTCGGCCTCGTCCAGCAGCAGCACGGCTTTTTCAGCCTCGGCCTCGCGGAACATGGCGGCCATGTGCTGCTCGGTTTCGCCCACGTATTTGCTCATCAGGTCGCTGGCCTGTTTGATGATGAGGGGTTGGTCCAGCGCCTTGGCGATGTGCTCGGCCAGCGCGGTTTTGCCGGTGCCGGGCGGGCCGTAAAAGCACAGCGTGCCGTGGCCGCGCGCCTTCAGGGCCTGCACGATGCGCGGGATGTCAAACCGGCTTTCCACGTTCAGCATGTCCAGGCTGTAGGCGGTGGCGCTGGGGCGGTCGGCTTGGTCGGCGGCGCGGTTGCCCAGGGCGGTGTCGGCGTTTTTCAGCTGGCGGTCGATCAGGCTCTCAAAGCTGGTGTCGGCGGGTGATGCCACCAGCCCGGCAAAGCGTACCGCCGTGCGGATCTGCGCCGGGGTCAGGCCCTTGCGTTCGGTGAGCTTGGCGACAAACGCATCGGATACCTGCACGCCTTCCAGCGTTTTGCGCACCAGGCCTTCGCGTGCGCCGGGGGGCGGGGATTTGAGCTCCAAATGGTAGGCAAAGCGGCGGCGAAAGGCGGGGTCGATCTGCTCGATGCGGTTGGTGACCCAGATGGTGGGCACGTTGTTCGACTCCAAAATCTGGTTCACCCAGGCCTTGCCGCTGACCGACGCGGTGCCGGGCGCGGCCACCTGCTCGGCACGGGCCATCAGCTGCGCAGCCTCGGAGCTGATGGGCGGGAACACGTCTTCCACCTCGTCGAACAGCAGCGCGGCCTGCACGCTGCCTTTGAGGAAAACCTGGGCGATTTGCAGTGAGCGGTAGCGGTCGCGCCCACTGAGCGAGTTGCCGTCGCGGTCGGCGTACTCCACCTCGAACAAATCAAGCCCGGCGGCCTGGGCTACCACGCGGGCCAGCTCGGTCTTGCCGGTGCCGGGCGGGCCGTACATCAGCACGTTGACACCCGGCTCCTTGCGCGCCACGGCGTTGCGCAGCAGGGACACCAGCACCTGGGTGTCGTCGGCCACAAAAGTGAAGTCGGCCAGCGCCAGCGCGCTTTTGGTGGCCGGGCGGGTGAAAACCGCCATCAGCTCGCTCTGGTCGCGGTACTCGCGCATCAGCACCGGGGGCAGCTTTTCGCTGACCTTCATCAGGTCGGCCAGGTCGGTGATGTTGTGCTCGGAGATCAGGTTTTCCACCAGGCCGATGCGCTCCAGCCGGCAACCGGCCCGCAGCGCCTCGCCCACCTCGGCGGCGCTGACGCCGGCCACTTCGGCAATGGCGGCGTAGGCTTCGGGCGCGTTGTTGACCTTGACCTCGACCAGGATGGTGCGCAGGTCGCGCTGGTAGCGTGCCAGCGTGCCGTACAGCAGCAGGGCGCGCTCGGCCTTGTTCAGCTGCAGCAGGCCGGAGAGGGCGTCGATGTTCTTCTCGACCAGGGTGGACTGCTTTTTGAGCGCATGGGTCAGCCATTCGCCGGTGACGGCCAGGGCGGCCAGCAGGTCTTTGGGCTGGTCTTTGGCGTATTCGTCCAGGTAGAAGAACAGCGTGCCCTCTTCGTAGGGGCCACGCCAGACGCCGTGGCGTTCTAGAAACTCGGCCGTACCCAGGGCGCTGTGGCCGCGCCAGAACTCGTTGTCCTTGCAGCGGCGGTCCAAAAACTCGCGCAAGCGCAGCAGCACTGGCTGGGGCCACACCAGGTGCCGCCCGGCCATGGCCAGCAGGCTGTTCAGGTCGCGCCGCACATTGAACTTGGCGCCTTGGCGGGCCACCAGGGTCAGCACAAAGTGCGAGCACATCAGGTCCAGCACCGGGGCGGTTTTCAGGCCGGGCGACGGAATGAGGGGTGCAGTAGCCGAATCAGAAACCAGACGCTTCACCATGAGGATGCTCCTAGCAACGAAGTGCGTTGACGCACCATAACGCAGCGTATACACCAATGGAAGACTATGCAGTCGAAATTTATGAGGACTTACGCAGCGCCCCTTGTGCCGCCCTCTGGACGCACAGAGGTGCTTGCGTAAGTCCGGTTTAACCGAACAAGAATGACTTTTATTTGGCTGGTGAAAAATGCAACACGGTTTAGAATCGCCGACATCCCAAATTAAGGAAACCCCGCATGTCCGCTCCCCACTCTGACGACCACGGCACCTCTACCCGCGCGCCCGCCGATGCGGTGGAAGCCATCGTGCCGCTGATTCCCATCGTGTTGCCCATCGTGGGCGGAGTGCTGATTTTCTTGCTGGCGTTTATTGCGGTTTCTATGGCCTAAAAGGCTGCTAGCGCTTGCCCTGTGCGCGCAAGCAGCTACTTTTAATATAGCGTCACGCTCTTCCGCAAGGGCTGGCGCACGGTTTTACGCAAGGTAAGACCGGGTTTCGTTTCTCTTACTCCCCCACTTTTCGATTTAACGCTCTGCTGCGATTTTCATAGCGCACCACGCCTGCTGGATATGCGCGCGCAGGCTATTTTTGCCAAAATTCGCCCACCGATAGTTTTGGCATAACCCCATGCAACGTTTGCATAATTTTTGGCTGTAATCGCTTGGTAACCTGGGTTACCGTCCCTAAAATCGGCTACCCAGCCGACCCGTGGTGACCGCACCGCCCGCCGACTGAGCAGCAAAGCCGTTTTCTGAAAGGGCCGCTCTCAGCACGCACCGTGTGGAGCCTCCTTTGAAAAAACTGTTTTTTACTTTGGAGCATCCGCATGAACGCACGCACTTTGCAGGGCCTGGAACTGAACGCCCCCGCCTACGTCAAAAACACCCCGCTGCTGGCCTGGGTGGCCGATATGGCCGCACTGACCCAGCCCGACGCCATTTACTGGTGCGACGGCAGCGACGAGGAATACGCCCGCCTGTGCCAGCAGCTGGTGGATGCCGGTACGTTCAAAAAGCTGAACCCGCTCAAGCGCCCCAACTCCTTCCTGGCCTGCAGCGACCCGAGCGACGTGGCCCGGGTGGAAGACCGTACCTACATTTGTTCGGCACTGAAAGAAAACGCGGGCCCCACCAACAACTGGATGGAACCCGCCGAGATGCGCGCCACGCTGAACCCGCTGTTTGCCGGTTGCATGCAGGGCCGCACCATGTATGTGGTGCCGTTCAGCATGGGCCCGCTGGGCAGCCCGATTGCCCACATCGGCGTGGAGCTGTCCGACAGCCCCTACGTGGCAGTGAACATGAAGATCATGACCCGCATGGGCAAGGCCGTGATCGACCTGCTGGGTACAGACGGCCCGTTTGTGCCCTGCGTGCACACCGTGGGCGCACCACTGGCCGCTGGCCAGGCCGATGTGAAATGGCCTTGCAACAAGACCAAGTACATCGTGCACTTCCCGGAAACGCGTGAAATCTGGTCTTACGGCTCGGGCTACGGCGGCAACGCGCTGCTGGGTAAAAAGTGCTTTGCACTGCGCATCGCCAGCAACATGGGCCGTGACCAAGGTTGGTTGGCCGAGCACATGCTGATCCTGGGCGTGACCAAGCCCGACGGCACCAAGTACCACGTCGCTGCGGCCTTCCCCAGCGCCTGCGGCAAGACCAATTTCTCCATGCTGGTACCGCCCGCAGGCTTTGACGGCT
>CANFZJ010000016.1 GCA_947451445.1 Comamonadaceae bacterium | reverse complement strand
GTTGGAGAAGGTCCACTGGCCAGGCGGCACGCCGTTCTTCAGCGCAGCGTTTTCAGCGGGCAGGCCAAACGCGTCGCAGCCCATGGGCATCAGCACGTTGTAGCCCTGCATGCGCAACTGGCGCGCCAGCATGTCGTTGATGGTGTAGTTGCGCACGTGGCCCATGTGCAGCTTGCCACTGGGGTAGGGCAGCATGGAGCAGGCGTAGAACTTCTTCTTGGAGCGGTCTTCGGTGACGCGGTAGGCGTCATTCGCCGTCCAATGGGCTTGGGCGGAGGCTTCGACTTCGAGGTGGCTGTATTTTTCGAGCATGGCGGCGGCAGCAGGGCTGCAAAAAGAAAAGTGCGGCAAAGATTGCCGCAGATATGTGATTTTAGGGCTTGACCGTCGGCTGGGCGACGAAGCCGATGCGGCTCAAGCCCGCGGCCTGCGCCACACCCATCACCTCGACCACACGGCCATACGGCACGGTGGTATCGGCGCGCAACTGCACCTCGGTGTCGGGGTCTTGTGCTGCAAGCTGGGCCAGTTGCTGGGCCAGCGCCGGCAATTCCATTTTGTGGTCGTTCAAATAGGCTTGCCCGGTCTTGTCCACCACCAGGCTGACGAACTGGGGCACAGACTGGGACTTGGCGGCCTCGGCCTTGGGCAGGTCCAGCCGGATGGAGGACGACATGAGCGGCGCAGTCAGGATGAAGATCACCACCAGCACCAACATCACGTCCACCAGCGGCGTCATGTTGATGTCGCTCATGGGCTCGCTGCCCTTGGTGCGCTCTAAACGGCCGAACGCCATGCTAACTGGCCCCCACGCTTGTCGCTACGCGTACTACGCTGCCCCCCGAGGGGGCGTTCGCGCCTTGGGACGGCCCGGCGACGCTCATGCGTGGTCTGCCAGTAATTCCCGCAGGTCGCGGGCAAAGCCTTCCAGATCGGCCTCGATGCTGCCGATCAAACGGCCGTACACGTTGTAAGCCAGCACGGCGGGGATGGCCACGGCCAAGCCCGCAGCCGTCATCACCAGCGACTCGCCCACCGGGCCGGCGACTTTGTCGATGCTGATCTGGCCGGATGCGGCCATCGCGCCCAATGCGTGGTAAATGCCCCAGACGGTGCCCAGCAGGCCGACAAACGGCGCGGTGGAACCCACGGTGGCCAGCAGCACCTGGCCAAACTGCAGCTTGTGCAGCACGGCATGCAGGGCGTTACGCAGTACGCGGGTGAGTTGCTGCGAGCGGTTGCCCGCGCTGGCCAGCGTACCCATTGCTTCTATTTTTGTAGCTAGAACCAAAGGCAGAACCAGCGCCAGGGGGTCAAAAGATGCCAAACCTTGCTGGGCCACTTCCACCGATGGCGCTTGCCAAAAAGCGGCCGTGCTGCGGGCTACGTCGGTGCGGGCGCGGCGTAGCATCCAGCCCTTCCACAAGATCACCACCCAGCTGGCGACCGACATGGCCAGCAGCAGCAGGGCCACCACACGGCTCACCAAGTCGCCCTGGGTCAGGATGTCCATGGGCTTATTTCAGACCCAGCACGTCAAACATATCGAACAGGCCGCTGCGTTTGTCGGCCAGGAAGCGCACGGCGCGCAGGCTGCCCTGGGCGTAGGTGGCACGGCTGGACGACTTGTGGCTGATCTCGATGCGCTCGCCGGTGCCCGCAAACAGCACCGTGTGGTCGCCCACGATGTCACCGCCCCGGATGGTAGCAAAACCGATGCTGGACGGGTCGCGCTCGCCGGTCACGCCGTAGCGTTCGTAGACGGCGCAGTCTTTCAGGTCACGGCCCAGGGCGTCGGCAATCACCTCGCCCATTTTCAAAGCCGTACCGGACGGCGCATCCACCTTGTGGCGGTGGTGGGCCTCGACGATTTCAATGTCGTAGCCGGTGGACAGGGCTTTGGCAGCCATTTCCAGCAGCTTGAGGGTGACGTTGACGCCCACGCTCATGTTGGGGGCCATCACGATGGCGATGTCTTTGGCGATTTCGGCGATTTCGGCCTTTTGCGCGTCGCTGAAACCGGTGGTGCCGATCACCGCATTCACGCCCAGGCGGCGGCACACCTGCAGATGCGCCAGCGTGCCTTCGGGGCGGGTGAAGTCGATCAGCACACGCGCGTTTTGCAGGCCCTGCTGCAGGTCGGCCGTGATGGCAACGCCCGCGTGGTGGCCCAGGAAGGCGGCGGCATCGACACCGATGTTCGGGCTGCTGGCGATGTCCAGCGCTCCGGCCAGCACACAGTCGTCGGCATCGCGCACGGCTTCTACCAGAATATGGCCCATGCGGCCAGATGCACCCGCCACGGCGACAGCGTGGCGCAAAGAAACAGAAACAGAATCGGTCATGTCAAAAAACCGCCGGGCTTAACGGGCGGGCGCTTCTAGAGGGGGATAACTCACTGCCGCTACGGGCTGGGTGACAGGGGTTGCTGCTGCGGGCGTTGGCGCGGAGAAGTCCTTCAGGCTGGCGACACTCGCCTCCAGCACCGGCACGGCTTTGGCGGACCGCGAATGGGCCAGCAGGCCCACAAACTCGCTTTCGCTGGGCATGGGGTCACCCGCTACATGGTCCAGCACATCGCCGTTGAAGAACACCGTGAGCTGGCGCGCCTGGGGCTCGATGCCCTGGCGCTTCAACGTGAACACGTAGTCCCAGCGCTCGGCATGGAACACACTTTGCAGCAAGGAGGTGCCCAAAATGTCGCGCACCTGCTCGCGGGCCATGCCGGGTTTAAGTGCATCCACCTGCTCTTTGGAGACGAAATTGCCTTGCACCACTTCGATCTGGTACGGAGACAGTGAGGCAAAGAGCGACCGGGTACGGTTGTCAATGCTGCTACAGGCCCCCAGCGCCGCGCAAACCACTAGGATCAGAGCGGTGCCAGCACCGCGCAATGAAGGTAAAAACATGGATGGTGGGCCGTAGCGATATGATCAAACGATTGTAGCGGTAGCACCTCGGCCACCGCCCGAGCCCCCAAGACACGACGCCATGGCCAACATCGAAGAACTCAAAAACACCGGCCTCAAGGCCACCCTGCCCCGCCTGAAAATTCTGGAAATCTTCCAGAAGGGCGAACTGCGCCACATGACGGCGGAAGATGTGTTTCGGGTGCTGCTGCTGGAGCATTCGGACATTGGCCTGGCCACGGTGTACCGCGTGTTGACGCAGTTTGAACAGGCGGGCATCTTGTCGCGCAGCCATTTTGAGTCAGGCAAATCGGTCTACGAACTGAACGAAGGCCGCCACCACGACCACTTTGTCTGCACCGGCTGCGGCAAGGTAGAAGAGTTTTACGACGCGGAAATCGAGCAACGCCAGCAGATCGTAGCCAAAACCATGGGCTGGACGGTGCACGACCACGCCATGTCGCTGTACGGCCTGTGCGCAGATTGCAGCAAGAAGTAGCTCCCCCAGGCTACACACTTCGTGTTTTCGCCAACCCCCTTGCAGGGGGCCACACCAGTGGCCCGGCAGAGCCGGTTCCACGGTGTTTCTGAAAGGGGTGTTCATCAGCTAATTGAGCGCCTTTTAGGCTGCTGACGCTTATTCCACCTGCGCAAGTTGCTACTTAATAAATAGCAAACTTATTCTGCCGCTTCCATGGCCTTGCGGTGGCGTTCGACGAACTCTTGGTAGGTGTCGATACCGCGCAGCTGCAGGATGGTGTTGCGCACCGCCGCCTCTACCAACACGGCGATATTGCGGCCCGCCACCACCTGGATGATGACCTTGCGCACCGGCACGCCCAGCACGTCCTGGGTCAGCGGTTCGTAAGGCAGACGCTCATACTCGCGCTCCATGGTTTCCTTGCGCACGAGGTGGACGATCAGCTTCAGACGCATCTTGCGGCGCACCGCCGTCTCACCAAAAATGCCGCGAATGTCCAGCAAGCCAATGCCGCGCACTTCCAGCAAGTTTTGCAACAGCTCGGGGCAACGGCCCTCGATAGTGGTCTGGTTAATGCGGTACAGATCGACCGCATCGTCGGCCACCAGGCCGTTGCCACGGGAGATCAGCTCCAGGCCCAACTCACTTTTGCCCAGGCCGGATTCGCCCGTGATCATCACACCCAGACCCAAAATATCCATGAACACGCCGTGCATCGAAGTCCGGTCGGCAAAGTGTTTGGACAGGTAGGCACGCAGCACGTCGATGACAAAAGCCGACGAGTCCCGGGTGGCGAACATGGGGATTTGGGCCCGCTCGCACATGGACAGCAACGCATCGGGAGCCGCCTGGCCATCGGCCATGATCAACACCGGTGGCTCCAGCGTGACGATACGGGCAATACGGCGCGCACAGTCTTCGGCAGACGCGCTGGTCATGTAGGCGATTTCACGCTCACCCAGAATCTGCACCCGGTAGGGGTGGATGTAGTTGAGATAACCCACCAAGTCGGCACCAGAGCGGGCCGCACGCACAGCAATCTCGTCAAACCGCCGTTCGGACGCGCCTAAACCAGCAATCCACTCCCAGCGCAGCAGGGCGCGAAAGGCCTCGAACAGGACGTCGGCACTGACAACGGTAGGTTTCAAAGACAGGCCCGGTGAACAGCTAGGCCGGCTGGGCCGACTGCCAGGTGGAAATCAGGCTGTGCAGGGATTCGGCATCGGCAGCCGTCTTGATTTTTTCACGCAGGGGTGCGTCGCTGAGCAGCTCGGCGATTTCCGACAAAATTTCCAGGTGTTTCTGGGTAGCCGCCTCGGGCACCAGCAAAAAGATGAGCAAACCGACTGGTTGTTCGTCCGGGGCATCAAAGCCAATCGGCTGCGCCAGCTGCACCACGGCCGCCATGGGGGCTTTCAGGCCCTTGATACGGCCATGCGGAATAGCGACTCCATGGCCCAAACCGGTGGACCCCAGGCGCTCGCGGGCAAACAGGCTGTCGGTGATCAGCGCACGGCTGAGTCCATGCAGGTTCTCAAACAGCAAACCGGCCTCTTCAAAAGCGCGTTTTTTGCTGGAGGCATCAACACTCACAAGGACTTGAGCGGGGGGCAGGATGGAGGCGAGTCGGTTCATAGGTTCACGTGAAGTAACTTTTTTGGCCCAATGTGGCGGTACCGCCCAGCCCCGAAAGTCAGTGTCGAATTATGCACGCGCCACAGCTCCAACAAAAAAGCCGCCAAATAGGTGGGCGGCTTTTGCGGAGGGCGCCTAAACGCCAAGGTTTTTGCCTGGGTTTACATCAGCCGCTTGGGCGCTTCGTGGTGGTGGTCTTGCACGCGGTCCTTGTGACGAACCACTTGGCGGTCCAGCTTGTCCACCAGCTCATCTACTGCGGCGTAAAGATCCGCGTGAGAACTTTCGGCAAACATGTCGCTGCCTTTGACATGGATATTGCATTCAGCGCGTTGTCGGCCCTGCTTTTCCTTTTGCTTTTCAATCGTCAGTAACACCTTTACATCTACCAACTGGTCGAAATGCCGGGTTATTCGGTCCAGTTTGGTGGTCACATAGTTACGCAAGGCGGGGGTCACATCCAGATGGTGTCCGCTGATCGTCAAGTTCATGTATAGCCTCCTAGAACAGTACTTTCACCGTT
Source organism: Comamonadaceae bacterium (assembly GCA_947451445.1). Lineage (GTDB taxonomy): Bacteria > Pseudomonadota > Gammaproteobacteria > Burkholderiales > Burkholderiaceae_C > Rhodoferax_B. Next base: position 14,174 of record CANFZJ010000016.1, on the reverse strand, counting down.
GAAAGTCAATTAACTATGCGCCCGTTGCGGACGGATTGCAACCTATAACCGAGATTTATTACGCTTTGATGGCACGGCGGCAAGCCGTCCCGATGGCGCAGCTTGCCGTGTGGGAAATGCCATAATCCGGGCCGTATCTTCACCGGAGAAACCCTATGGAAAGCGCCCCCAGTCGGTAGCTTTCACCTCCCTGCGCAGCACGGAGTTGAAAGCCCAAACTTCAGCCCCAACCCCGCCCGTTGCCTTCATTTCCAGGGAGTGCCCCATGCTCAATATTTTTTCGCTCGCCAACGGCCGGCTCTTTCAGGAAGAGATCGAGTCGCTGGAAGAGTTGTCCCGCTTCCAGCCCATCTGGGTGGACCTTGAATCGCCCACGCTGGAAGAAAAACGCTGGGTCAAACAGTATTACGGCCTGTCCATCCCCGAAGACGCGATGGACGAAGACATTGAAGAGTCAGCCCGGTTCTACCAAGAGGACAACGGCGAGCTGCACATCCGCAGCGACTTCTTGGTGGCCGACGCCGCCGACCCGCGTACCGTGCGGGTCGCCTTCATCCTGAACCAGCACAACGCCGAGCTCAAAAGCCGAGGCGTGCTGTTCTCCATCCACGACGAAGACGTGCCGGTGTTCCGGCTGCTGCGCATGCGCGCGCGGCGTGCGCCGGGGCTGATCGAAGACGCCAAAGAGGTTTTGCTCAAACTTTTCGATGCCGATGCCGAATACTCGGCCGACACGCTGGAAGACATCTACGTAGACTTGGAAAAGGTCAGCCGCCAGGTGCTGGCAGGCAATATGACCGATGCCCTGGCCGGCATTGTGCTGGGTGCAATTGCCCGCCATGAGGATTTGAATGGCCGCATCCGGCGCAACATGATGGATACGCGCCGCGCCCTGAGCTTCATGATGCGCAGCAAAATGCTCAACGCCGAGCAGTTTGAAGAGGCCCGCCAGATCCACCGCGACATCGACTCGCTGGACTCGCACACCGCGTTCCTGTTCGACAAGATCAACTTCTTGATGGACGCCACGGTCGGTTTCATCAACATCAACCAGAACAAGATCATCAAAATCTTCTCGGTCGCCAGCGTAGCGCTGCTGCCGCCCACGCTGGTAGCCAGCGTCTACGGCATGAACCTGAAATTCCCCGAACTAGAGTTTCTGGGCAGCTGGAGCTACCCCTACACCGTATCGTTAATGGTCGCCAGCGCGCTGGTGCCGATGTGGTACTTCTACAAACGCGGCTGGTTGACTTGAATCCAGTGAACACGTTGCTACTGCTGGAGCTGGCCGCCGACGGCCAACTGTCGGCGGCGGCGCAGCAATTACGGCCGCGATTGCACGTGATCGCCACGCTGCCACCGCGCCTGCTGGTGGTGCAGCAGACCCCGGATACCGATGCGCAACCCGGCACCGTGCCGCTAGACCATCCGACCCCACCGCTCACCGAGGCCGAGCAGTTGTTTGCCGCCGCCTGGGCCACCCAGGGGCGCAAGTCAACCACGCGTCCCGGCGACGGTTTGGACTGGGATGCCCCCGGCTTCACCCCGCCCGGCTAAGAACGTTTTTACGCTCTAAGACCCCATCGACCACCAGCCGTGCCACCAATCGGTGAAGGCAGGCTCCCAGGCAGCGGTGAAAATCCGGCCATCCAAGCCCACCACGAAGGCGTCCAGCTTATTCGGCGCACGCGACACCGCCGTCACGGCTCCACCCAACGCGGCCATGCCGCCATTCAACCGCCACCAGCCGTGCCAGCCATCGGCAAACGCGGGCTCCCACGCCGCAGTAAAGATGGAGCGGTCGGTCCCGGTGACAAAGATGTCCAGCTTGTTCGCCGCACGTGACACGGCATGGATGGGCGCACCAGGGCGGCCCAGCCCGTTGTTGATGTGCCACCAGCCATGCCAGCCGTCGGTAAACGCAGGCTCCCAGGCGGCAGTCATGGTTTGCCCGCCGATGGCACAGGCAAAAATATCCAACTTATTCAGGCTGCGCGACACCGCACTGATATGCGCACCCGCCGGGAACCGAGTGGCCCCCACGCGCCACCAGCCATGCCAGCCGTCGGTGAACGAGGGCTGCCACGCCGCGGTGTAGACAAAGCCATCCGTCCCCACCACAAAGATGTCCAGCTGGTTCGGCCCCCGCACGGCGGCCCCTACCGGTGCGCCGGGCGCGGCCAGGCCACCCTGGATATGCCACCAGCCATGCCAGCCATCGGCAAAGCCGGGCTCCCAGGCGGCAGACATCACCCGGCCCGCGGTATCGGTTACAAAAATATCCAACTTGTCGGCGCTGCGCGATACGGCACTGACCTGGCTGCGTGCCGGTACGGTGATGTTGCCGATGCGCCACCAGCCTTGCCAGCCAGTGTCGGGGCGCCAGGCAGCGGTGTAGACGTGGTTGTCCGTACCGACGACAAAGATGTCCAGCTTGTTAGCTCCCCGGCTTACTGCCGTGACCGGAGCCCCAGGCGCGGCCAGGCCACCCTGGATATGCCAAAAACCCTGCCACCCGTTGGGCATGGACGGCTCCCAGGCGGCAGACATGACGCGCCCATCCTGGTCGGTAAAAAAGATGTCCAGCTTGTCGGTCGAGCGCGATACGGCATGCACCGGTGCCCCCTGGGGAACACGGGTGGTCGTCAGCCCCCAGCCCAGGTGGCGGCGGGTGGAGGCACACATCGCCCAGTCGTTGGCCTTCATCAGGCAGGCCACGCCGCCGCCGGGTGCGCAGGTGGCGCAGTTGCGGTTGGGCTCGTTGTAGATGCCGTGGGTGCTGGTGCAGGTGCATCCCGCAGCCGTGTACTCGTCAGGACACGAGAAGATGTGGCCCGTTTCATGGGCAAACACCCGGTCGATGTTGTCCGGCCCCCAGCCATCGTTGGCGTAGTCCATGACGATGCGTGGCGTGCTGGCATAGCCAAAGTGCCACAGCGGATAGCCTTTGACGAAGAAGCCGCAATACGCCCAACGCGTACCGAGCCGGGCGCGCAAGGCGTTGACATAGGCGACGACACCGGCCCAGTTCTGGGTATGGCCGAGTGCGCCCATCGCGGGGTCGCGCCAACGCGACTCGTCGTCTGCAGCAGGGGCCGTGGTCGCCGTGCTGATGCTGACGTTGTGAATTTCGTAATGCCAGCTCACCCCGGCAGCGGGCTCCTGGGTGCCCAACCACGTCAGCCCGGCCTGCACTTCTGCCACCACCTTGACCCGCTCTGCCGCACTGAACCGCGTTGCCGCCGTAGGGCCGTTGACGATGATGATGCCCACCGCCACCGAACCGGCCAGAAAGGGGTCGCCCGCCCCTTTTTCGCCAGCCCCGCCTTTGGTCGCCACCAGGCCCATCGCCGCCAGCGCATCCCGGCCCGTACCACGGGCCGCCTCGGGCGCACAGCCATGCATGTCCCACGACTCTCCATCGCGGGGGCGCTGTGCCTTGAGCGCGCGGTACTTGGCAGACTGGCGCAGCTTGAACGCCGACAGGCCCAGCTTTTCGGTCACGTTCAAGGCGGCGGTGGCCGCCACCTTGGGCGCAGGACTGGCGGGGAAGGGCTGCCCCCCAATCTCGACCGGATGGGCCTTGCGGATTTGGACGTTAGGCCCGTAGTGGTGGAGCACGCCACCGTCATCGTTGGCAGGTGGCTGCCCGGCGCTGCGCGTTTTGGCGGGCTTACTGGCAACAAGCAATTTCTCGTATGCGGTATTGATTTCGGTCATGGCACTGCCTTTTGATAGCGCCCCGGGCGGTATCCGTCGAGCCCCTCCACGCTGGAGGGCCCGTTGCCTGGGACGGTTTCAATGTAGGCAGCTGCTGCGCCTGCGGCATCCTCCAAATAGAGGAGGCTGGCCACTGCGCATCCTCCAAAATGGGGAAGAAACGCCCGCTTATGCTGCAGGCAAACTGCGCACCAATACCCCGATGATGGCCAAGGCATAGCGGCTGGCGGTGCTGCGGACGAACTCGGCAAAGTCCCCATGGGCCGTGTCGTCAGCCCGGTCTGAAATAGTGCGCACTGCGGCAAACGGCACGCCGTAGTCGGCGCACACCTGGGCCACAGCAGCCCCCTCCATCTCTACCGCCAGGGCTTCGTAACCGTGGCTACGCAAAGCAGTTTGCAGGGCCTGCGACTCGGCAGCGGCGGACACGAAGCGGTCGCCGCTGGCGATCAGGCCATGGTGAACTTTGGCATTAAATGTGCCTCCAGCGCAATCAACACCGGCACGAGCAGCTATTAAAAGAGTAGCAATCAATTCTGCACTGCAAGGAAACAGCGCACGGCCATACAGCGGGACTTCCAGCGGCGGGAACAGCGGTGCGGCGTTCATGTCGTGCTGCACAAAGCCGCTGGCCACCACCACGTCGCCCACCTGCACACCGTCGCCCAGGCCCCCGGCCACACCGGTAAAGACGATGCGCTGGACGCCAAACTTTTCGACCAGCGCCGTCGCCGTGGTGGCCGCTGCCACCTTGCCGATGCGCGACAAAGCCAGCACCACCGGCAGGCCGTGCCAGTGGCCCAGCGTGAATGTGCGCCCGGCGTGCTGCACCTGCCGGGGCTGCTGTAGTTGTTCGACCAGGCCCTGCTGCTCTTCCGGCAGGGCGCTGAGAATTGCCAGGGTCACTGGGAGGTCACGCCTTGGTGCGCAGCTCGCGGCGCAGTATTTTGCCGACCGGGGTTTTGGGCAGGTCGGGGCGGAACTCAATCAACCGGGGCTGCTTGTAACCCGTCAGGTTGGTCTTGCAGTAGTCGCGCACCTGGGCTTCGGTCAGGGCCGGGTCTTTCTTGACGATAACCAGCTTGACCGCTTCACCGGTTTTGTCGTCTGGCACGCCCACGCAAGCGCATTCCAGCACGCCCGGCATGGCGGCCACCACGTCTTCCACCTCGTTGGGGTAGACGTTGAAGCCGCTGACCAGCACCATGTCTTTTTTGCGGTCCACGATCTTGAAGTAGCCGCGCGCATCCACCGTGCCGATGTCGCCGGTCTTGAAATAGCCATCGGCGGTCATGGCCTGGGCAGTCTCATCCGGCCGCTGCCAGTAGCCGGCCATCACCTGCGGGCCCTTGATGGCAATTTCACCCGGCTGGCCTGCTGGCACGCCATTGCCAGCGTCGTCCACCAGCTTGAAATAGGTGCTGGGCAAGGGCACGCCAATGGTGCCGGTGTAGTCCCGGCTGGTAGGCGGGTTGCAACTGGCAGTGGGCGAGGTTTCACTCAGGCCATAGCCTTCGGTGATGGGGCAACCGGTTTTAGCCAGCCACAGCTTGGCCACCGCCGCCTGCACCGCCATGCCGCCGCCGATGGACACCTTCAGATGGCTCCAGTCCACGGTGTTGAAGTCGGGGTGGTTCGCCAGGCCGTTGAACAGAGTGTTCACCGCAGGCATGCTGTGGATGCGGTGCTTGGACAGCTCTTTCAGCGTCGCCGCCAGATCGCGCGGATTCGGGATCAGGATCAGCTTGCCGCCCGTGCGCATGGACAGCATCATGCCCACGGTGAAGGCGAAGATGTGGTACAGCGGCAGCGCGCACACGCTGGTCGGCTGCTCGCCCTGGGGCACGGCGTCCATCACCGGCTGGTTCCAGGCCTGCGACTGCAGCACGTTGGCGATCACATTGCGGTGCAGCAACACGGCGCCCTTGGACACCCCGGTAGTGCCACCGGTGTACTGCAGCACCGCCATATCGTCGTGCTGCACCGGCACTGGCTGGAAGCTGCCATGGCGGCCCTGGGCCAGCGCGTCGTTGAAGCGCACCGCACCGGGCAGCTGAAACGCTGGCACCAGCTGTTTGACGCTGCGCACCACGTAGTTCACCAGCGCGCCCTTGAGCAAGCCCAGCCGGTCGCCCATGGCGCACAGCACCACGTGTTGGACGGGGGTACTGCCCAGGCATTGCGCCAGCGTGGCAGCAAAGTTCTCCAGGATGACGATGGCCTTGGCCCCCGAATCCTTCAGCTGGTGCTCCAGCTCGCGCGGGGTGTACAGCGGGTTCACGTTCACCAGCACCAACCCGGCGCGCAGCAAGGCTGCCACGACAATCGGGTACTGCGGCACGTTGGGCATCATGATGGCCACGCGGTCGCCCTTGGCCAGGCCCAAACCCTGCAGGTACACGGCGAACTGGCGGCTCAGTCTGTCCGTTTCCGCGTAGCTGAGGTTGGTGCCCATGAAGCTGTAGGCGGTGCGGTCGGCGTACTTTTCAAAGCTCTCCTCCACCAGCGCCTGCAGCGACGGGTAGCGGGACGGGTCGATGTCGGCGGGGACGCCGGGCGGGTAGCTGTTGAGCCAGATGCGCTCGGTCATTTTGATTCCTTCCAAAATTTAAGGTAACCGGTATTTCGGCCAGAACACCGCGGAACCGGCTTTGCCGGGCCGCTGGTGCTTCCCCCTGCAAGGGGGTTGACGGAAACACGCCAGTGTGTAGCCTGGGGGGGTACCTAATTACTCGATGGCCTTGCCCATGTCTTCGACCACCTTTTTAGCGTCGCCGAAGACCATCATGGTCTTGTCCATATAGAACAACTCGTTGTCCAGCCCGGCGTAGCCTGCGGCCATGCTGCGCTTGTTGACGATGATGGTCTTGGCCTTGTAGGCCTCCAGAATCGGCATGCCGTAGATGGGGCTGCCCTTGGTGTGCGCGGCGGGGTTCACCACGTCGTTCGCACCCAAAATAATCGCCACGTCCACCTGGCCGAATTCGCCGTTGATGTCCTCCATCTCGTGCACCTGGTCATATGGCACCTCGGCCTCGGCCAGCAGCACATTCATGTGGCCCGGCATGCGCCCGGCGACAGGGTGGATGGCGTATTTGACGATGATGCCCTTGTCGGTCAGCTTTTGCGCCAGCTCTTTCACCGCATGCTGGGCACGGGCGACGGCCAGGCCGTAGCCGGGCACGATGACCACGGTTTCGGCATTGCCCAGCACAAAGGCGGCGTCATCCGCGCTGCCCGATTTGACCGGGCGCTGCACCGCTGCACCGGCCACAGCCGAGGTCGCATCGCCCCCAAAACCGCCGCCAATCACGTTGAAGAACGAACGGTTCATGGCCTTGCACATGATGTAGCTCAGGATGGCGCCGCTAGAGCCGACCAGCGACCCGGCAATGATCAACATGCTGTTGTTCAGGCTAAAACCAATGCCCGCCGCCGCCCAGCCCGAATAGCTGTTCAGCATGGACACCACCACCGGCATGTCGGCCCCGCCAATCGGGATGATCAGCAGCACGCCCAGCAAAAAGCCGAGTGCGATCACCAGGCTGATGTCCATCCAGCTCTGCGAATGCCAAAAACCAAAGACGAAGAACAACGTCGCCACGCCCAGCACCAGGTTCAGCTTGTGCTGCCCGGCAAAGCGTACCGGCGCGCCCTGGAACAGACGGAACTTGTACTTGCCCGACAGCTTGCCAAACGCAATCACCGAGCCGCTGAAGGTCACCGCGCCAATGAACGCGCCCAGGGCCAACTCGATCCGGTTGCCGCCGGGAATCAGCGTGCCCTTGGCCGCAATCGCAAACGCCCAGGGCTCGGCCACGGCGGCCACAGCAATGAACACCGCCGCCAGGCCGATCATGCTGTGCATGAAGGCCACCAGCTCCGGCATCTTGGTCATTTCGACCCGCTTGGCCATCAAAGTACCAACGCTGCCGCCGACCACCAATGCGCCCAGCACCCAGGCCATGCCGGTGCCGCCGTCCACGCCCATCTGGGCGGCCAGCTTGAAGATCAACGCGATGGTGGTGAGCACCGCCACGGCCATGCCCAGCATGCCAAAAAAGTTACCCCGGATCGAGGTGGTGGGGTGCGACAAGCCCTTGAGCGCCTGGATGAAGCAGACGCTGGCGAACAGGTACAGCAGGGTGACTAAATTGAGGCTCATGCTGCTTCCTTCGCGGGGGCTTTTTTGTCTTTCTTCTTGAACATTTCCAGCATGCGCCGGGTGACCATGAAGCCGCCAAACACGTTGACCGCCGCCAGCGCCACGGCCAGCACGCCCATGGTTTTGCCCAGGCCGGTTTCGGTCAGGGCTGCGGCCAGCATGGCCCCGATGATGACAATGGCCGAGATGGCGTTGGTCACCGCCATCAGCGGCGTGTGCAGTGCGGGGGTGACGGTCCACACCACGTGGTAACCCACGTAAATGGCGAGGACGAAGATGATCAGGTTAGTGACCGTGGGGGAGAGGATGTCCATAGCAATCTGTCCGTGTTAGTTTGCGTTCGGGGTGGCAAAGGTCATCGCAGGCAGCTTGACCTCGCCACTCATAGAGCCCAGGCCGTCTTTGGCTGCCGCGCCCATGGCGTCGGCCCAGGCCGCCAACGCCACAGGGGCTGGCGTTTTGGTGGGTAACGTTCCCAACGGCGTCTGGTTCGGGATGCCGACAAAATCGGGAGCAACCAAGCCCGCCACCTGCACAATAGAACCGCGCCCGTTGATCAGGAATGCCATGAACGGCAAAGTTTTGGGTGGCAGCTTAATGTCCAAGGGTTGCAGCGCCGCACCCAGGCGTTTCACCACGCCGCTCAACATCTGGGGCGTAGCAAATGCCCCTCCCGCCCAGACACACTCCATGGTGTCGTTGCTACCACCGCTGAGGTCATACACGTACAACCAATCTACCGGTTTGCAGTTATTGGTTGAACGCACCCGGGTTTTGTAACCCCAGGTACCGCCCACCACCATGGCGGCGGCCACACTGTTGTCCGGGCGGCGCAACACCAGCAGGGCTGACTCGCCCGCAATCTCGCTCACCCCGCCATTCAGCTTGATATCCGCATCCGACGCCGCCACCGGAAAGCGCTCCCAGCCCGACTCGGCCAGCACCACTTTCAGCCGCCCGATTTCCATCTTGGTTTGGGCCTGGGCGACCGGGGCTACAACGGCTGCGGCCAGCGCCACAGCCAAAGTCAGAACAGTTTTCATACGCGGGTCACCTTTCCGTCTTGGGTGACCAAACAAGCCGCCACGATGTCATCGGCCATGTCCACGTTCAGCGTACCTTCCTTGGTCAGCACCAGCTTGAGGAAGTCGAGGATGTTGCGGGCGTACAAGGCAGATGCGTCGGCGGCCACCAGGGCGGGCAGGTTGGTGGCGCCGATCAGGGTGACGCCGTGTTTGACCACGGTTTTGTCGGCTTCGGACAGGGGGCAGTTGCCGCCGCCGTCCGGGCCTTTGCCTGCGGCAATGTCCACGATCACCGAGCCGGGCTTCATGCTTTTCACCATGTCTTCGGTAATCAGCGTGGGCGCGGCGCGGCCGGGGATGAGGGCGGTGGAGATCACCACGTCGGCCAAAGCGATGCGCTTGGCGACTTCGATTTGCTGGCGCGCCAGCCAGCTGGGCGGCATGGGTTTGGCGTAGCCGCCCACACCGACAGCGGCTTCTTTCTCTTCCGGCGTGTCGTAAGACACCTCGATGAACTTGCCGCCCAGCGACTCGATCTGTTCCTTGACGCTGGGGCGCACGTCAGACGCTTCAATCACCGCACCCAGACGCTTGGCGGTGGCGATGGCTTGCAAGCCGGCCACGCCGACGCCCAGAATCACCACCCGCGCCGCCTTGACCGTGCCCGCCGCCGTCATCAGCATGGGAAAGAAGCGCTGGTAGGCGTCGGCAGCCATCATCACAGCCTTGTAGCCCGCGATGTTGGCCTGCGAACTCAGCACGTCCATGCTTTGGGCGCGGCTGGTACGGGGTGCGGCCTCCAGCGCAAAGCTGGTCAGTCCGGCTGTGGCCAGGCATTGCAGGCCCGGGGCGTCGAAGGGGTTGAGCATGCCGACCAGGGCCGCGCCCGGCTTCATCTGGGCCGCCTCCGCGTCGGAAGGGCTGCGCACTTTGAGCACCAGGTCGCAAGCCAGGGCCGCAGCGGCGTCGCAGATTTCGCCCCCCACGGCTGCGTAGGCCGCGTCGGTCACGCTGGCAGCGATGCCCGCACCCGACTGGATGCGCAACGTGTGGCCAAGGGCAACGAGTTTTTTAGCGGTTTCGGGGGTCACGGCAACGCGGGTTTCACCGCGGGCCGTTTCGGCGGGCACGCCTATCAGCATGTCGTCTCCTTTTGTTCTGGATAGAGGGAGTTTGCGCAACTTTTCGAGGTCTTCTCGAACCGTTGCCGTCTTCTACAGCCTAGCTTAACTGACTTTGTAGCCCCCAACCCGGCGCAGCTCCCGCCTGCGCGACAGGCGCGCCCGATAATTCACCTATGAAAAACCGATGGAAACCCAGCGTCACGGTGGCCGCCGTGGTCGAGAAAAATGGACAATTTTTACTGGTCGAAGAGCACACACCCGAAGGCCTGCGGCTGAACAACCCGGCGGGCCATCTGGAGCCCGGCGAGTCGCTGCCGCAAGCCTGCGCCCGCGAAGTGCTGGAAGAAACAGCCCACGGCTTCACGCCCAGCGCCCTGGTCGGCATTTACCAGACGCGCCTGCAGCACGCCGACACGGGTGCGTTCACCACCTACCTGCGCTTTGCCTTTTGCGGCACGCTGGGGGCGCTGCAGCCCGGGCGGGCGCTGGACGACGGCATTGTGCGCACGCTGTGGATGACCCCCGACGAGATCCGCGCCAGCACCGCCCGCCACCGCAGCCCGCTGCTGCTGCGTTGTGTGGAGGACTACCTGGCCGGGCAACGCGCCCCGCTGGCGCTGGTGTACACCGACCCGTCGGCCCTGGATGAATATTAGCCAAATAGGCCTCTAGCGCATATGGTACGTGCGCTAACAGCTATCATTTTTATAATTTACAGCCTTGCGTAGAGCCTGGGTTCAAGCAAGTTTTTACAATCCCCCCATGGCAAACAACAACAGCAAGCAACGGGTCGTGGTCGGGTTGAGCGGCGGAGTGGACTCGGCCGTGACGGCCCACCTGCTGAAACAGCAGGGGCACGAGGTGGTCGGCATCTTCATGAAGAACTGGGAAGACGACGACAACAGCGAGTACTGCTCCAGCAACATCGACTTTGTGGACGCCGCCGCCGTGGCCGATGTCATCGGCATCGAGATCGAGCACGTCAACTTTGCCGCCGAGTACAAAGACCGGGTGTTTGCCGAGTTTCTGCGCGAATACCAGGCCGGGCGCACGCCCAACCCCGACATTCTGTGTAACGCCGAGATCAAGTTCAAAGCCTTTCTGGACCACGCCGTGCGCCTGGGGGCCGAGAAGATCGCCACCGGCCACTACGCCCGCGTCCGCGAAGTGGACGGCCAGTTCCAGCTGCTCAAGGGGCTGGACCCGGCCAAGGACCAAAGCTACTTTTTGCACCGGCTGAACCAGGCGCAACTGTCCAAAACGCTGTTCCCGGTGGGCGAGCTGCACAAGACCGAGGTGCGCCGCATCGCCGCCGACATGCAGCTGCCCAACGCCACCAAAAAGGACTCGACCGGCATCTGCTTCATCGGCGAGCGCCCGTTCCGCGACTTTTTGAACCGCTACATCGCCAAAGAGCCCGGCCCCATCAAGGACGAAAAAGGCCGGGTACTGGGCCAGCACGTGGGCCTGAGCTTCTACACCCTGGGCCAGCGCCAAGGCCTGGGCATTGGTGGCATCAAGGACAAAGGTGCCCAGCGCGGCGGTGGCGAACACGCCCCCTGGTTTGTGGCCCGCAAGGACATGGCACGCAACACACTGTGGGTGGTACAAGGCCACGACCACCCCTGGCTGCAGTCGCACACGCTGGCTGCGGACGACGCCAGCTGGGTCGCAGGCCACGCGCCCACGCCGGGCCGCTACGCCGCCAAAAGCCGCTACCGCCAGGCCGATGCGGCCTGCACGCTGGACGCAGCCAGCCCCAGTGGCTTTGCGCTGCAGTTCCCCGATGCGCAATGGGCGGTGACGCCAGGGCAGTCGGCCGTGCTGTACGACGGCGATGTGTGCCTGGGCGGCGGGGTGATCCGCGCGCAGACGGAAACCGCGGGTTAAGGCGGCGAATTAAGGCGACGGCCCCAGCGCCTGCTCCAGCAGCGCCAGCGCGCGCACAAAGTCAAACTGCGCCACGGCGGCTTCCATCTCGCCATACGCCGCCGGAAAGGCCTGCTGCAGCACGGCGCCATGCTGCTGCATGAGCTCCACCGCCTCGGCGTCATCGGTGCGAAACAATTCAGCCAGCTGGGTGCACACCGCTTGCACTTGGCGTAAGTCCAGCGGCCGCCGCTCCGCCGTGGCCGCCACGGGCTGTGCCGTCAGTGGCTGGGCCATTGCGGCCACCAACGCGTCCAGCAGCGTGCCGGTCGCATCCAGCAGGGCGGGAATAGGGTCCGACGCGTCCTGCATGTGGATGGCGCGCTCCAGCCGGGCCGCACTGGCCTGCAGAGGGGCCGCACCAATATTGCCCGCCACGCCTTTCAGGGTGTGGGCCACGCGCTCGGCGGTCGCCAGGTCGCCCGCAGCCAGGCAGCTGCGGACCTCGGCCACCGCCCCAGCCTGGCCCGCCGCAAATGTACGCAGCATGTCCAGGTACAGCGGCTGCTTGCCCATGATGCGGCGCAGGCCCTGGGCCACGTCCAGCCCGGCAATGCTGCGCAGCCCGGCCATGGTGGCGTCGTCTTGCAGGGTGTGGGCGGCCGGCGCGGGGACGGTGCGCAACACCTGGCCCAGCCCGGCGCGGGGCCGTATCCACAGCGCCAGGGCACGCCATAGCGCGTCCGGTTCGATGGGCTTGGTCACAAAGTCGTTCATGCCGGCGTCCAGGCAGCGCTGGCGGTCTGCCTGCATGGCGTTGGCGGTCATGGCGACGATGGGCAGTTGCGCGTTGCGGCTGTCTTGCCGTACCAACCGGGTGGCGGTGATCCCATCCATCACCGGCATTTGCATGTCCATCAGCACCAGGTCGTAGGGCGGGTACTGTGTTTTGGCCACCATCTCCAGCGCAACCTGGCCGTTGTCGGCGATTTCGACCACAAAGCCCGCGTCGTGCAGCAGCTCGCAAGCCACCTGCTGGTTGAGCGCGTTGTCCTCCACCAGCAGGATGCGGGCCCCGGCCAGCGCGTCCAGGGCGGTGGCGGCGATCTCGGGGGTGCGGGCGGCCTGGGCGGCGGCCTCGGCCGCGCTGCCCCGGCCCATGGCGCGCACCATGGTGTCAAACAGCGCAGAAGCATTGACCGGCTTGAGCAACACGTCCTGGACGCCCGCCGCCTGCGCACCCTGCACCACTTCGTCGCGGCCATAGGCGGTGACGATGATGCAGCGCGGCTCCGACGGCAAAGCCAGCGCCCGGATCTGCTGCACGGCCTGCAGCCCGTCCATGCCGGGCATTTGCCAGTCCAGCAGGGCGATGTCGAAGGGCTGCCCCGCCGCCGCCGCGTCGCGCACCGCATCGACCGCTGCCTGGCCGGAGCTCACCGCCGCCACCGCAAAGCCCATGCTGCGCAGCATGTCGGCCAGCACCATGCAGGCGTGGTCGTTGTCGTCCACCACCAGCACCCGGCGGCCGCGCAGGTCCAGGTCGGCCAGCTGGGGACGGGCGGTTTCTTCACCCAGGCCCAGCAGCGCGGTGAACCAGAAGGTGGAGCCCTGGCCAAACACGCTGTCCACCCCTACCTCGCCGCCCATGGCCTCGGCCAGCGCCTTGCTGATGGCCAGGCCCAGGCCAGTGCCGCCGTATTTGCGGGTGATGGAGCTGTCGGCCTGGCTGAAGCTTTGGAACAGGCGGCCCATCTGCTCTGCGGTCAGCCCGATGCCGGTGTCGCGCACCTCAAAGCGCAGCAGCGCCTGGTCGTCCGACCCGGCGCGCAGCCGCACCACCATGCTGATCTCGCCGCGTTCGGTGAATTTGATGGCGTTGTTGGCAAAGTTGATCAGCACCTGGCCCAGGCGCAGCGCGTCGCCCAGCAGGCTTTGCGGCACCTCGGGCGACACGTCGCAGACCAGCTCCAGCCCCTTGGCGCTGGCTTTTTCGGCCACCACATTGGCCACGTTTTCCAGCAGCTGGTCCAGTGCAAAGGGTAGCTTTTCAATGGTGAGCTTGCCCGCTTCGACCTTGGAGAAGTCCAGGATGTCGTTGATGACGCCCAGCAGGTGCTGGCCGGACTGGCGGATTTTGCCCAGGTAGTCGCGCTGGCGGGGCGTCAGCTCGGTCTTCAGCGCCAGGTAAGACATGCCGATGATGGCGTTCATCGGGGTGCGGATTTCATGGCTCATATTGGCCAAAAAGTCGCTTTTGAAGCGGTTGGC
>CANFZJ010000015.1 GCA_947451445.1 Comamonadaceae bacterium | reverse complement strand
CTCTCTGCCCATGCCAGGGTGATGGCGGGCAAATCGCCCGATTTCTCCCCAACCCGCAGGGCAGTTGCCTTTTCGGGCAGTCTGGGGCGTTGCGACTCTTGCCCATAGCTAGCTATGGGCGGCGAGCCGCGCCTACCAGCCCCTCCCGAAAAGGCAGCTGCGCGGCCCCAAATAGATCGTGAACACGTTCTAAGTCCTATTTAACTCTGCCGCCAGGGCAGGCCGTGCAAGCGCCAGCCGCCCGTGCGGCCCCGGTGCGCGTCGGCGTCGGGGTTGCCCTCAAAGCCCTCCAGGATGTTGTAGGCCTGCAAGCCCAGCTCTGTCGCCCGCTTGGCGGCAGCCACCGAACGCACGCCGCTGCGGCACAGCATGACGGCTTTGTGGCCGCCCGCCAGCGCGGCCTGCAAGCCCGCGTCAAAGTCGGCATTCAGGGCCATGCCGGGCCACTGCTTCCAGGCCAGTGGCACGGCGCCGGGCACAAAGCCGACCCATTCGCGTTCGGCATCGGTGCGTACGTCAATCAGCACCGCCTCGCCCGCCTGCCACCATTGGCAGGCCAGTTGCGGGGACACATCGCCCGCGTAGCCGACGGCGGGGGTGGCGTTTTGCGGCAGGCCGGACTGCAGGTTGGCGGGCACGGCTTGGTCCATGCGTTGGGGGCGGGGCAGGTTCAGGGCGTCCATGGTGGCGGTAAATTCCTCTAGGGTTTTGTGGGCGATGCGGGGGTTGTGGGCTTTTTCAGCGCCGATGCTGGAATGGCTGCGGCCCTGGTAGTCGTGGCCAGGCCAGACGGTGGTGGCGTCGGGCAGGGCGAACAGGATCTGCGTCAGGCTGCGGTACAGCGCCTGCGCGCTGCCGGACTGGAAGTCGGTACGGCCGCAGCCCTGGATGAGCAGCGTGTCGCCAGTGAATACGTGGTCGCGCCAGACAAAGCACATGCTGCCCGCCGTGTGGCCGGGGGTGTGCAGGGCTTGCAGGGTTTCACCGCCGAAGCGGAGCAAGTCGCCATGCTGCAGCTGCCGCGCTGCACCCAAGATGCCGCAACCCGCCGGCACCGCCGTTTGGGCCCCGGCGTGCTCGGCCAGCAGGCCCGCGCTGGTGATGTGGTCGGCGTGGGCGTGGGTTTCCAGCGTCCAGGCCAGGGTCAAGCCCTGCAACTGCGCCAGGTCGCGCGCCAGCTGGGTGTCCACCGGGTCGATGATCACCGCCGCCTGGCTGTGCGGATCGACCAGCACATAGGTGTAGCTGCTGCTGGCGGGGTCGAAAAGCTGGAGGGGTTGCATGGTGGGTCTCCTGGGTCAGGCATATTTGGCCAGCATGTCGGCCACTTGCTCGCCGGGCAGGTGGCCTTGCTCGATCATGCAGCCGACCATGGTGAAGAAGGATTTGTCCAGTGCCTTGCGGGCGGCGGCCAGTTGCTGGGCGATTTTTTCGCAGTCGGCTTCGGTGTCGATCAGGCGCTGCACACCGCGCAGCTGGCCTTCCACACGGGCCAGCCGGGTCAGCAAAGCCTTCTTCTTGGCGGGGTCGGTCAGTTGGGTCATCTGCAAAGTATATACCCCGTGGGGTATTATGGCGGGCATTTAAGAGGGGATCTGCATGCATCCATTTCTACAGGCCGCGCTGGGCGGCGTTTTGATTGGGCTGGCCAGCTGGCTGTTGCTGGCGTCCTTGGGCCGGGTGGCGGGCATCAGCGGTATCGTGGCCGGGCTGCTAGCAAAGCAACCGGGCGAGCGCGGCTGGCGCTGGGCGTTTGTGGCCGGACTGGTCGGTGTGGGGGCGCTGTTGACGCACGGTGCTGCGCTGCCGCCAGCATCGCCCGCACCGTCCTGGGGTGTGTTGGCGGTGGCCGGGCTGCTGGTGGGCGTGGGCACGGTGCTGGGCGCGGGCTGCACCAGCGGGCATGGCGTGTGTGGGCTGGGGCGGCGTTCGGCCCGTTCGCTGGTCGCCACGGTGGTCTTCATGGTGACAGGGTTTGCTACTGTATTTATAGCTGCCTATGCCGGTTAAATAAGCGCTAGAGGCCTAAAACATGTTAAAAATTTTATATGCCGCGTTTTCGGGGGCCTTGTTTGCCTGGGGGCTGGTGCTGTCGGGCATGGTGCAGCCCGCCAAGGTGCGTGGCTTTTTGAACCTGGGCGGCTTGTTCGACCCGGCGCGCTTCGGCCCGTGGGACGCCAGCCTGGCATTTGTGATGGGTGGTGCGCTGCTGGTGACGCTGGTGGCCTTTGCGGTGACGCCGCCTAACCCGCAGCATCCGGCCCGCAAGCCCTGGGTGGCCCCGGCTTTCCAGCTGCCAACCCGGCGCGACATCGACACCCGGCTGGTGCTGGGCGCGGCGCTGTTTGGCGTGGGCTGGGGCCTGGTGGGCTACTGCCCCGGCCCGGCGCTGGCGTCGCTGCTGACCGGCAGCCCGGCGGTGGCGGTGTTTGTGGCGGCCATGCTGGCCGGGATGGCGCTGGCCAAGCGGTTCACTGCACGCTGAAGAACCGCATCACCACCTTGTCCGGGTGGCGCGCACCGCTGCCAACAAACAGGCGTTCGTTGACCCAGCGCAGCGCCAGGGCGGCGCTTTCCAGGCGCGGGCTGCAGCGGAAGTAGATCAGCGCCGGGTCTACCGGCTCACCGCGTACCAGCCGGGCCATCAACGCGGGTGGGCCGCTGCGGATGGCGCGGTTGTGCACGTACAGCAGGTCACCGCCATCGGTTTCCAGGCAGTAGCGGGCGTCCATCTCGGTCAGGCTGTCGCTGACCACTCGCTGTGCGTCGGCCCCGCCGGGCAGGATGCGCGCCGTCCAGCCGTCGCCCACCACACTGCCGCCCAGGATGGGGATCAGGCGGCGCTGGCCGTAGGGGGTGCTGCCGACTTTCTGCGGGGCGGCAACGTCTACCGACAGGTCGGCGAAAAGGCGCAGTTCAGGGGGGGTGAGCATCGTCAATCGGCCTTGAAGCCGGTGGCTGCTACTGCTTTGCCCCATTTGGCGGTCTCTGTGGCGATGCTGTGGGCAAACTCTTCGCGGCTGGTGCCGGTAGCGCGGAAACCCGCGTCTTCTAGTTTGGTTTTGTTGTCGGTGGACTGCAGCACTTTGACGATGTCGGCGTTCAGCTTGGTCAGAATGTCGGCGGGAGTCTTGGCCGGGGCGACCACGCCAAACCAGGAGTTGAACACCAGGTCGGGGTAGCCTTGTTCCTTGAAGGTGGGCACGTCGGGCAGGGCGCTGGTACGCACCGCACCGGTGGTGGCCAGGGCCAGCAGCTTGCCGGCCTTGACGTTGGGGGCGGCCAGACCAATGCTGGCAAACACGCCTTGCACGTCACCGCCGAACAGGCCGGTCAGCGCGTCGCCGGTGGATTTGTAGTGCACTGGCTCGGGCTGTAGCTTCAGCGCATCGCCCAACATGAACACCCCAAAGTGCCCCGGTGTGCCCGCGCCAAAGGTGGCCATGAACAGGCCTTTTTGCGTGGTGGACCAGGCCACAAAGTCCTTTACGCTGCGCGCGGGTACTTTTTGCGGGTTCACCAGAAAGGCAAAGTCCACGCTGACCACCTGGCTGACCGGGGCAAAGTCGCGCTGTACGTCGTAGGGCAGCTTGGTGTAGCTGCTGGGGGCAATCGCCAGCTGGCCGGTTTCGCCTAGCAGCAGGGTGTAGCCGTCGGGCCCGGCGCGGGCTACTTCGGTGGCGGCGATCAGGCCTCCGGCACCGGGTTTGTTGTCTACCACCACGCCTACACCCCAGGCTTCGGCCAGCTTTTGACCCACCAGGCGGGCCACAATGTCGGGCCCGGTGCCCGCCGCAAAACCGACGACCAGGCGGACGGGTTTGCTGGGATAGTTGGTTTGGGCGCTGGCTGCCGTGCAGGCCAGGGCGGTGAACAAGGTGGCGAGCACGTGGCGGCGCGAAGGAATGGGCATGGGGTGTCTCCGGTCTAGGTGTAATGCTGCATAGCGTAGAGCGGGGGTAGGCCGTATCCTGTCATCCCTGAAGACGACGTGATAACCCTATAAACAAAGGTACGAGGATGCGACAGTGGGCTGCTGATGCCAGTGCCGCCACCCCCGGCGAGCTGCTGAATGTACTCACCCAGGTGATGCCCCGCCTGGGTGAGCGCCATTTCGAACAAAGCCTGCTGGACAGCCTGTATCCACTACTGCCGGCCGCCTCGTGTTCGGTGTACCGCACCGGGCCGCTGTGCCCGCCGGTGATCTACATGTCGGCCAGTCATGGCGTGCCCGATACCACCCGCGACTGCTGGCGTGCCTATCTGTCAGGCCCGTATGTGGGCGACAGCACGCTGTACCGGCCGGTGCCCGCGCTGGCACCGGGCCATCGGGTCAGCCACATCACCGCGCAAGAAGTGCCGCCCGAGCACCGTGCCAAGGTGTACGAGGCGCATGGCGTGGCCGAGCGGGTGTCGGTGGTGGAGCCGCAGGCCGATGGCGCGCTGTTTGCCATCAACTTCTACCGCCACCAGCACCAGCGGCCCTTCAGCGACGCGCAGATCGGCGATTTCACCCAACTGGCCCCGGCCCTGCTGGCGCTGGCCCACAAGCATTTGCGGCTGCGCCGGCCGCAGCCCGCTGCCGAGCAACGCCCTGGTGCAGCGGCGCGGCATGCGGGTTTTGCCGCCCAGGTGCAGCAGGTGCAGCGCCTGCATCCGGGGCTGACACTGCGTGAGTGCGAGGTGTGCGCCGGCATCCTGCAAGGCCTGACGCTGGATGGCATTGCCTGCCAGCTCGGCCTGGGTCTGCCCACGGTCAAAACCTACCGCCAGCGGGCTTTTTCGCGGCTGGGCATCCACTTCCGCAACGAGTTGTTTGCGCGGGTGTTGGCAGCCCAGGGGGGCTGAACTCAGTCGTCCTTGCGCGTCCACACGCCGACCAGCGCCTTGCACTTTTGCCAGGCGCTGGTGCGTTCGTCGGACAGCACGTCCAGAAAGTCGGACAGGCGCTTGGACTTGACCATGGTGTAGACGGTGAGCACCGTGGTCAGGCCGAAGGTGATGGCAAAGATCCACAGTCGGCGGTCTAGCGGGGCGTCGGCCTCGGCCAGCAGGTTCATACCTAAAAAGCCCGTGGTGACGGTGCCGATCAGGCCGAAGATGGTGACCACGGTGAGGCGCACCACGGTGTTGGCCTGGCGGCGCAGGCTGTCGGCTTCCAGGTACTGGTTCATCTCGGCGATGCGCTCTTTGACCTCGGCGTACAGCGGGTCCAGCCCCAGGTGGTGGGAGCACATCTGGAACAGGGCGCGCACCTGGGCTTGTTCGGACACCTCGTGGAACCAGTAGCGGTGGGTGAAGCGCAAAAACCCGCTGAAGCCGTTGCGGATGTCGCGCTTGAAGTGGCGGATGCTGTCGGCGTCGCTGATGTCCAGGTTCTTCAGCGCCTCGGCCATGCGGTCGGAGAACATCAGCAGCGCGGCCTTTTGGAAGTGGGCAATCAAAAACACCAAGAAATGCTGGTGGCGGAACTGGGCCAGCACGCCCCGGTCGCGGCAGCCGTAAAACTGGCTTTGGGCGTTGCCCACCACCACCAGCGCGTGGCCGTTGCACAGGTAGCGGGTGTGGGGGGCGGCGCCACCGTCGGCCCAGAAGCGGTCGTAGCAGTATTTGTGTTCAAAGTCGGCCAGGTGCTGTTCGGCAAACGGCAGCGCGCCGCCGCCTTGGTCACTTCGGCCCGTGCCGGTGACCAGGCCCAGGCGCACAAAGTCGCTGCGCGTCAGGGCGCGCGGATCGTCTACCGCCAAAAACGCCATCATCGGCATGCGGTAGTACTCGATCTGGCGAAAGCGCAGTGCGCCCGCGTGGTCCGAGTGGTCGCCCACCAGGGGCTGCATCACGTAGTCCCAGTGGGCCGACATGCGCGGTGCGCGCCGGGCGCTGACGTGGGACATAAAGGCGTCGCGCTGGTTGGCGTCGGACGTGGCCAGCACCTGGCCCTGGGCGTCCAGCCATTCGGCGCTGTGCAGGCAGTGCAGCGCGTGGCCCTGGGCGTCCCAACCGGCCGGGTAGGCGCGGCCAAAGCGGTACATCAGCTCCTGCGTTTGGGCCAGCGGCAGGTGGTGGCCTTCGACCTCCACGTTCAGCAGTACCAGGTCCACGTCCAGAAAGAAGTACAGATCGACGTGCACGATGTTCAGCGTGATCGGCGCGTCCCCCGGGCGGGGCACGACACGCACGGCGGCGATGTCGTGGCGGCGGAACACGCGCATCGGCGAGCCCCGGTCCGGTCCCTGCGCACTGTGCGGTGCGCGGCCTTCGCCGTACAAAAAGCGCTGCACGTAGGGCAAAAAGGTGACGAATTCGTTGTAGTGCCGCTCGTGGAAGCGGCTGCTGTCGCCGGTGAACTCGTCCACCACCTCGCGCCAGGGGGATGCGTCCCCCATGTTGGCCAGCAGCTGCCAGGGCTTGGCCACTTTGCCCTCATCGCCGCGCACCGGCATCAGGCGTACCGGCCACAGCAGGACTTGGCGGAAGTGTTCTACATAGACGGATGAGGTCGCAGGGGCAGTGGACATGGTGGGGGCTGGTGGTCAGTTGTCACGGAAAGTGTAGACAGGTTCTATGGCTTGCGGGCTACCAGATTGACCATGGTTTCATTGCGCTGGGTGGCAACACACCAAGTCCACCAAGACGTCGCTCAGAGTGATGGAGGTGAAAGTTCAGGAGGGGATATTTTGAAATATTCGATTCGCTGGTGCCCCGGGCTTGGCCCTGTTGGAAGAATCTGGGCCGCGGTGGACGAGCCGGTGCGATGCACACAGAAATGGAGAAGGTGGGTTGCTATTGTTTGTATAGCTTGCACCGCAGATTTGGTCTGCGAAAACGATGTTTTGATGGGTTTTTTAAGACTAACCATACCCTGGATCGTATGAAAAATGCGACTACGGCATGGCGAATATCGAGGCGGGAGCGGCAGTTTCGTTCATAGTACGTGGGTCGTTACTTTTTGTAGCATATGTGCGGGGATCAATGGCTGTTCTCGCTCTGGACCAGGTCTGCAAACCCCATTTACCAGGAGCCCACTGTGGCCACACTATTTACCTCCCTTCGCGGCAAGATCGTTGCCATAACTGCCGCCGTACTGTTGCTGGGGTTGGCGGGCCTGTCAGCCAACAATATTTGGAGTGCACGCCAATACGCGCTGGAGTCGTTGGCCAGCCAGACCCAGTCCCTCGCCCATTCGCATGCCGAAGGTGTGGCTGAATGGGTGGCCCAAAACCAGCGCGTGGTGGCGTCGTTGGCCACAGCGGTAGGTGAGGAGGACCCGGTGAAGTCGTTGGTGCAGGCGGCCATTGCGGGGGGCGTGGATTCCGCATACATCGGGTATGCCGACAAGAGGGCCATCTTCTCCAAACCGACGAATCTTCCTCCGGGGTGGGAGCCAGCAGCCCGGCCTTGGTACCAGCAAGCCGCGGCGGCTTCGGCGCCCGTGGTGACCGAACCCTATGTCGATGCCTCGACCAAAAAACTGGTGATTACTTTTGCCTCTGCCTCGCGCGAGGGGGGGCAGGTGAAAGCGGTGATTGCGACCGATGTGTTCATGGACGTGGTGTCCCGCAATGTTTCTTCTATTCGGCCGACGCCGGGCACCTATGGTTTTATCGTGGCTAAGGACGGCAAGATCGTCGTTCACGAAGATGCCACCCTGTTACTGAAGCCATTGGTGGATATTGCGCCTGCATTGGCCCAAGGTGGTGTTGCCAGTTTGAAGGGTTTGACCGAGGTGGTGGTGCGTGGCGAAACCCGTTTGCTGTTTGCCGCACCGATCGCTGGCACCGACTGGACCTTGGTTGTGGCTTTGCAGCGCGACGAGGCGATGGCGGGCATCCGGGCGATGGTCTGGTCGTCGTTGCTGGGCTGCTTGTTGGTGGCGGTGGCGATACTGTCCATCATCGCTGCAGTGCTGAGTAAAACACTGGGCCGTCTGACCCTGCTGCGCGACGCAATGCAAGAGATGGGTTCGGGCGCAGGCGATCTGACCCTGCGCATAGCCACCAATGGCAACGACGAACTGGCCACCATTGCCTCCAGCTTTAACCAGTTCGTGGAGAAGATTCACGCTGTGATGCAGCAAGTGCGCACCAGTGCGGACGGTGTGGCCACGGCCAGCGCGGAAATCGCGCAGGGCAATAACGACCTGAGCGCGCGGACCGAGAACCAGGCCAGCGCCCTGGAGCAGACCTCTTCGTCCATGGAAGAGTTGGGTGCCACCGTCAAACAGAATGCCGATAGTGCCCGCCAGGCGAACCAACTGGCGATGACGGCGTCGTCGGTAGCTATCCAGGGCGGTGAGGTCGTGGGCGAAGTGGTGGAAACCATGAAGGGCATCAACGAGTCCTCACGCAAGATCAGCGACATCATCGGTGTGATCGATGGCATTGCGTTTCAGACGAACATCCTCGCCTTGAATGCGGCGGTGGAAGCCGCCCGGGCGGGTGAACAAGGCCGCGGCTTTGCGGTGGTGGCCAGCGAAGTGCGTAACTTGGCTGGACGCAGTGCAGATGCTGCCAAGGAAATCAAGTTACTCATTTCGACCAGCGTGGAGCGGGTGGAGCAAGGTACGGCATTGGTGGACAAGGCCGGCACAACCATGGCCGAGGTGGTGGGCTCCATCCAGCGTGTGACGCAGATCATGGGTGAAATCAGCGTGGCCAGTGCCGAGCAAAGTTTGGGGGTCTCCCAAATCGGCGAAGCTGTCACCCAAATGGACCAAGTTACCCAGCAGAACGCAGCCCTGGTGGAAGAAATGGCAGCGTCCGCCAGCAACTTGAAGTCCCAGGCCGGTGACTTGGTGGCAGTTGTGGGAGGGTTTAAGTTGTCACAGCAGACGGCACACACCACGCCGCGCACCCGACCTGCACCACCCGTTATGGCCAAGCATTTACCCCAGCCACGTGCCCAGGCCAAAGTGACACCCCTGCGGCCCGTAGCGGCCAAGCTGCCTGCTCCTGCCGCCATAGCGCGCAAGCCCGCAGCAGCCAAGCCAGAGTCGGGCGAGGGCGATTGGGAAAGCTTTTAAATGCAGGGCCTGCGGCCGCCCTGGTTAGACCTGGGTTGCGGCTACCAGTTGTGCCAACTTGGCCTTGGCTGCTCCTGATTCAATAGCTGTCCGCGCAAGTGCCAAGCCCGCTGGCAGTGAATCGGCCACATTGGCTGCGTACAGGGCCGCACCCGCGTTGAGTAGCACGATGTCGCGCGCTGCGCCGTGGTTGTTGTCCAGCACGCCTTTCAGCATGGCCATGGACTGTTCGGGCGTTTCGACCCGCAGGCTGCGGTGGCTGGCCATGGCCATGCCAAAGTCTTCGGGGTGGATTTCGTACTCGGTGATCTGGCCGTTTTTGAGCTCGCCGACCACGGTGGCCGCGCCCAGGCTGACCTCGTCCATGCCGTCCTTGCCGTAGACCACCAGCGCGTGTTCTGCTCCCAGGCGCTGCAGCGCACGCACCTGGATGCCCACCAGATCCTGGTGGAATACGCCCATCAAAATATTCGGCGCGCCCGCCGGGTTGGTCAGGGGCCCCAGGATGTTGAAGATAGTGCGCACGCCCAGCTCTTTGCGTACCGGGGCCACGTTTTTCATGGCCGGGTGGTGGTTGGGGGCGAACATGAAGCCCACACCTACCTCGGCAATGCACTGGGCAATGCGTGCTGGCGGCAGGTTGATGTTGACACCCAGGCTCTCCAGCACGTCGGCGCTACCGCTTTTGCTGCTGACGCTGCGCCCGCCGTGTTTGCTGACCTTGGCCCCCGCAGCCGCCGCCACGAACATGCTGCAGGTGGAGATGTTGAAGGTGTGCGAGCCGTCGCCGCCGGTGCCCACGATGTCCAGCAGATGGGTCTTGTCGGCCACCTCCACCTTGGTGGAGAACTCGCGCATCACCTGCGCGGCGGCGGTGATCTCGCCAATGGTTTCCTTCTTCACGCGCAGGCCGGTGATCAGCGCGGCCATCATCACCGGCGACATGTCACCCTGCATGATGAGCCGCATGATGTGCAGCATCTCGTCGTGGAAGATTTCGCGGTGTTCGATGGTGCGCTGCAGGGCTTCTTGGGGGGTGATCATGGGTGTCTTTCGTTTTCAGGGTTTGGCCGACAGGGCCAGTTTGATGCCAAAACCGACAAACAGGGCGCCCGCACCGCGTTCCAGCCAGTGCATGCCGCGTTTGAGCGTGCCCATGCGTTGGGCGGCCCAGGCGGCCAGCAGGGCGTAGCCCAGGTTGATGGGCACGGCGTTCAGGTTGAACAACAGACCCAGCAGGGTGAAGGCCAACGTGGGGTGGGCGCTGCCGGGGGTGATGAACTGCGGCAAAAACGCCAGAAAGAACAGCGCAACCTTGGGGTTCAGCGCGTTGGTCCAAAAGCCTTGCAGAAATACCTGCTTCAAGCTTTTTAGGCCGCTAGCGCAATCAGTACCTGCGCAAGTAGCTATTAAATTGGGAGCATTCGTTGGTTTCGGTGAGCGCAGCATCTGCACGCCCACCCACACCAAATAGGCCGCGCCCAGCCACTTCAGTACGGTGAACGCGGTGGCCGATGCGGTGATCAGCGCGCTGACCCCCACGGCCGCCGCAAAGATGTGCACAAAGCAGCCTGCCGTGATGCCCAAAGCGGCGACCACCCCGGCCCGCCAGCCGCCGCGCAGGCCGTTGGTCAGGATGTAGAAAACGTCCGGCCCCGGCGTCAGGTTCAGCAGCCAGCCGGACGCGATGAACAGCGGCAGGTGCTGGATGCCCAGGCTGTCCAGCGACATCAGACCCGCTGCTCCAGAAAATTCTTCAGCATCGCGTGCCCGTGCTCGGTGAGGATGGACTCGGGGTGGAACTGCACGCCCTCGATGGCCAGCGTCTTGTGGCGCACGCCCATGATCTCGCCGTCGTCGGTCCAGGCGGTGATCTCCAGCTCGGCCGGGCAGCTGCTGCGCTCAATCGCCAGCGAGTGGTAGCGGTTCACGGTGAACTGCTTTGGCAGATCGGCAAACACGCCCTGCTGGGTGGTGGTGATGACGCTGGTTTTGCCGTGCATCAGCTGCTGCGCCCGGACGATGGTGCCGCCAAATGCCGCGCCGATGGCCTGGTGGCCCAGGCAGACGCCCAGAATCGGCAGCTTGCCCGCGAAGTGGTGGATCGCCGCCACCGAAATGCCCGCCTCCTTGGGCGAACACGGGCCGGGGGAGACCACCAGCCGGTCGGGCTGGCGGGCTTCGATGTCGGCGATGCTGATCTCGTCGTTGCGGAATACCTCCACCTGGGCACCCAGTTCGCCAAAGTACTGGACGATGTTGTAGGTAAAGCTGTCGTAGTTGTCGATCATCAGCAGTTTCATGGTGCCTCCCCTGCGTGGATTTGGTCAAAAGTGCGCTGTTCGTAGGCGATGGACGCGTCGATCATGGCGCGGTAGGTGGCTTCCAGAATCTCGGGCGGCGCGCCCAGGCTCTGGGCTTGGGCCTTGACGCGGGCGACGATGAACTCGACCCGTTCCAGGTCCACGATCTGGTCGGCGCGCTGCTTGATGCGGGCGGCCTGGGTCATGTAGTCGCTGCGCTCGGCCACCAGGGCGGTGATGCGCTCGTCCAGAGCGTCGATGTGCTGGCGCACCTCGGCCATGGTGCTGCAGTGCTGGGCTTTGGCGGGCGTGTTCATTCCAGGCCTTCCTCGACCAGCTCACTGGCGCGCAGCAGGGCGCGGGCCTTGGCTTCGGTTTCTTTCCATTCCAGCTCGGGCACCGAGTCGGCTACGACGCCCGCGGCAGCCTGCACGTACAGCGTCTGGTCCTTGATGATGCCGGTGCGGATGGTGATGGCTACGTCCATGTCGCCCGCGTAGCTGATGTAGCCGCAGGCCCCGCCGTACAGGCCGCGCTTGCTGGGCTCCAGCTGGTCGATCAGCTCCATGGCATGCACCTTGGGTGCGCCGGTCAGCGTACCGGCGGGGAAGGTGGCTTTGAGCACGTCGATGGCGCTCATGCCGTCCAGCAGCGTGCCTTCTACGTTGCTGACGATGTGCATCACATGGCTGTAGCGCTCTACCGCAAAGGCTTCCGTCACCTTGACGCTGCCGATCTTGGCGATGCGGCCGATGTCGTTGCGCGCCAGGTCGATCAGCATCACGTGTTCGGCGCGCTCTTTGGGGTCGGCGATGAGCTCGGCTTCAGCGGCTTTGTCGGCCTCGGGCGAGGCGGCGCGGGGGCGGGTGCCTGCCAAGGGGCGGATGGTGACTTTTTGCTCTCCATTGGCCATGGATTCCTGGCGCACCAGGATTTCGGGCGAGGCGGCGACCACGTGGAAGTCGCCCATGTTGTAGAAGAACATGTAGGGCGAGGGGTTCAGCGCCCGCAGCGCGCGGTACAGCGACAGGGGTGACTCGGTGTAGCGCTTTTTGATGCGCTGGCCGA
Source organism: Comamonadaceae bacterium (assembly GCA_947451445.1). Classification (GTDB taxonomy): domain Bacteria; phylum Pseudomonadota; class Gammaproteobacteria; order Burkholderiales; family Burkholderiaceae_C; genus Rhodoferax_B. The sequence continues at coordinate 8,232 of CANFZJ010000015.1, read as the reverse complement.
CCTGCACCTGCATGAAGTCGCCGCCGGCAATCAGCTCTTTGGCGCGTTCCACGGCGGCGATGTAGTCGGCCTTGGCGAACTCGCGCTCGGTGGGGTGGCTCTGGCTGGGCTTGACGCTGGGCGCGCTGACGGAGTATTTGAGCTGCTCTTTCAGCTCACGCAGGCGCTTTTTGGCCGTGGCATAGGCCTCGGGCTGGCCGGGGTCGGCGTAGACGATCAGGTACAGCTTGCCCGACAGGTTGTCGATCACCGCCAGCTCTTCGCACTGCAGCAGCATGATGTCGGGGCAGCCCAGGGTGTCGGGCGGGCAGCTGGCTTCCAGCTTTTTCTCGATGTAGCGCACCGCGTCGTAGCCAAAATAGCCTGCCAGGCCACCGCAAAAGCGCGGCAAACCGGGGCGCAGCGCGACTTTGAAGCGCTTCTGAAAAGCGGCAATGAAGTCCAGCGGGTTGCCCACATGGGTTTCAACCACCACGCCGTCGCGTACCACCTCGGTCTGGGCGGCAGCGCCAAAACCGCTGGCACGCAAGAAGCTGCGCGCGGGCAGGCCAATAAAACTATAGCGGCCGAAGCGCTCCCCGCCTACGACGGACTCCAATAGGAAGCTGTACTTGCCACCGTTGCGGGTGTGCGCCAGCTTGAGGTAGAGCGACAGCGGAGTTTCCAGGTCGGCAAAGGCTTCCAGCATCAAGGGGATGCGGTTGTACCCGTCCTGGGCCAGGCTTTTGAATTCAAGTTCGGTAATCACGGGAGATTCCTTTTGAGGGGGATGCCAGGCCGCAAATGGGCTTGGCTGCAGCACGCTGTGCTGGGTGTCTATTCGGTCAATTGCCTCAGTATGAGGCGCGGATCGCACGGGCAGGGCCGTACTTTAGCTGCGCAAAGATGTTGGCTTACGCCAAGACCAGGCTCCTTGGCCGGAGCGGCCTGCAGTGGTCGTGCGTGGAATAGACATGGGCCAAAGTGTAGCAAACCGCTGGGGCTGTGTTTCTTGGGCGACCCGCGTGGTTTTGGGCATTGGTGACAATGCCGGTACACACTGTGGGCATCCAGCATAGGAATTTTGAATGAAATATCGATTCGTTTGTGTCGCCCTGGCGGGCTTACTGGCCGCGTCGGCCCATGCCGTTACCGTTGCGGGGGTGGCCTATCCCGAGAGCGTTGAGCAGCAGGGGGCTGCGCTGGTGCTGAATGGCGCGGGGATACGCTACAAGGCCGTGTTCAAGGTCTACACGGCCGCTTTGTACCTGGGTAAAAAGGCCAACACCCCGGAGGCGGTGGTGGCTATGCCGGGGCCCAAGCGCATCAGCATCACCATGTTGCGCGATATTGATGCTGGCGAACTGGGCAAATTATTTACCCGGGGTGTGGATGAGAACACCAGCCGCAGTGAGCTGTCCAAGCTGGTGCCGGGCCTGTACCGCATGGGGCAGATTTTTTCCGAGCAGAAACGGCTGCAAGTGGGAGACACGTTCGAGTTGGACTGGATGCCTGGCATGGGCACCGTGCTGTTGGTACGGGGCAAACCGCAGGGCGAGCCGTTTACCGAGCCCGAGTTTTTTAACGCTTTGCTGCGCATCTGGCTGGGCCCCAATCCGGCCGACTGGCGGTTGAAGGACGCTTTGCTGGGGAAACCTTGAGGGGCGGGCTCCCGTTTTAGGGGGGCTTTTTCTCTTCCGGAAGGACTTGCGTACTGTTACATTCTGCTACGTAAGCAGGGGGGATTCTGCCTCCCTGATGGCAAGGCTGACGCCTTGTAAAAACTCCAAATCCAGTTCTAATGGCGGACATCTAAGGGGATCACCATGGCGACCGTGCAGCAAGAAATTGACGAACGTACCAACCTGACCAGCAGCAACAAGTTCGAACTGCTGTTGTTCCGTTTGGGCGAGTCCACCCATTCCGCCCAGCGCGAGTTGTTTGGTATCAACGTGTTCAAAGTACGCGAGATCATGGTCATGCCGACCATTACGGCCGTGGCCGGGTCGTCCAAGCACATGCTGGGCATGACCAACATCCGGGGCCAGGTGATTCCGGTGATCGATCTGGCCGGGGCGGTGGGTTGCGTGCCTAAAAACGGCTTGAATATTCTGATGGTGACCGAATACGCGCGCACCACGCAGGCGTTTGCGGTCGAAGAGGTGGACCAGATCGTGCGTCTGGCCTGGGGCCAGGTGCTGTCGGCCGAGGCCAACACCAATGGCGGCATGATCACCAGCATTGCCCGGCTGGACGGTGATGTGGACAACACCCGGCTGGCCCAGGTGCTGGACGTGGAGCAGATTTTGCGCAACGTGATGCCGCCTACCGCACCGGATGTCAATGCGGCCACGGTGGGGCCCAACGTGAAGCTTCCGCCCGGCACCGTAGTGTTGGCGGCCGACGATTCTGCCTTGGCACGCACCCTGGTCGAGCAGGCCTTCACCGCTTTGGGCGTACCGTTTCTGATGTGCAAAACCGGCAAAGAAGCCTGGGACCGCCTGCAAGCCATGTCAGACGCGGCGGTGGCCGAGGGCAAGACCATTGCAGACAAGGTCGCGCTGGTACTGACCGACCTGGAAATGCCGGAGATGGACGGTTTCACCCTGACGCGCAACATCAAGAAAGACCCCCGGTTTTCCAAAATGCCGGTCATCATCCATTCGTCGTTGTCGGGTGCCGCGAACGAAACCCACGTGAAGAGTGTGGGGGCCGATGCCTATGTGGGTAAATTCGTGGCGGAAGAGTTGGCCACCACCATCCGCCGGGTGCTGCAGAAGTAATAGGACTTACGCAGCGCCCCCTGTGTCGCCCTCTGGGCGCACAGAGGTGCTTGCGTAAGTCCTGGGTAAGCTGTCTCAGCCCAGGTAGGCTGCGAGTTCTGCCAATACCAGCACCGCGTAGGGAAACGCCACCGTAGGCCGCAGAGCGTGGTGGGCGTACTCGGCCAGCAGGCCTGCGCTGTCGCTGCGCCCGGCCAGCCATTCGGTGTGCAGTTGGCAGGCGCTGGTGGCCGGGGCGGCGTTGCGTACCAGGGTTTCAATCCGCACAATGCGCTCGCCCAGGCGTGCCTGGCTGGTGCGCACAATGCATTCCTGCACCCACAGCAGCAACACAAACCCTGCAGCGAGCTCAAAAGGCAGACCCAGCACATAGCCCCCCATGCACAGCACCAGCGCCAGCAGCTTTACCAGCAGCGCGTTGCGCTCGTACAGTTCGTAGTTGTTTTGCAGCGTGCGCCATTCCTGGCTGAGGTCCGATGCGTGCGCGGTCATGGCGCGGCTTCTGGCAGCAGGCGCGGTGTGCCGTCTGCGGTGATGGCCACGTAGGTGAGTGAGGCCTCGGTCACTTTGATGAATTGGCCCTGGCTGGTCAGCCGCTCGGCAAACACCTCCACCCGGACGGTGACCGAGGTCCGGCCCTGCCGGGTTTTCACCGCGAAGAACGACAGCACGTCGCCGGGGCGCACGGGTTGTTTGAAGACAAATTCTTGTACTGCCACGGTGGCGATGCGCCCTTGCGCAATGCGTGCGGGGATGACCGAGCCCGCCAAGTCCACCTGCGCCATGACCCAGCCGCCAAAAATATCGCCGCTGGAATTGCAGTTGGCGGGCATGGGAATGACCTTGAGCGTCAGTTCCATACCGCTGGGTAAGTCCACGTAAGCGCTTGAATTTGCAGACATCAGTGACAATCTGTTGAAAATAACCACGATTGTCCCCCATGCGCCGTTCTGGCGAAACCGCCCCCTCTGTCTCCATGCCCGCGCTGCCCGGCAGCCCCCCTCCCCAGTCTGACTGGCACACCCTGCGCCGCCTGTTTCCCTACCTGTGGGAGTACAAGTGGCGGGTGATGGCCGCGCTGACCTTCATGGTCGGGGCCAAGGCGGCTAGTGTCAGCGTGCCGCTGTTGTTGAAGAAGCTGGTGGACGCCATGAGCCCCAACGGTGGCCAGGTGACGGGCTTCACCGCGGGTGAAGTGCCAGCGCTGATTGTGGTGCCGGTGGCGTTGCTGGTGGCCTACGGGTTGCTGCGCCTGTCCACCTCGCTGTGCACCGAGCTGCGCGAACTGGTGTTTGCCAAGGCCACGGCGGGTGCGTCGCGGCGCATTGCGCTGGAGGTGTTCCAGCATTTGCACGCCTTGAGCCTGCGCTTTCATCTGGAGCGCCAGACTGGCGGCATGACGCGCGACATCGAGCGCGGCACGCGGGCGGTGAATTCACTGATCTCGTATTCGCTGTACAGCATCGTGCCCACGCTGATCGAGGTCGGCTTTGTGCTGACCCTGCTGGCGGTCAAGTTCGACGTGTGGTTTGCCTGGATCACGCTGATCGCCCTGGTGTTTTATGTGGGCTTCACCGTCACCGTGACCGAGTGGCGCACCCAGTACCGCAAAGAGATGAATGCGCTGGACTCGCACGCGCAAAGCCGCGCCATTGACTCGTTGCTGAACTTTGAAACTGTCAAATACTTCAACAACGAAGCTTTTGAAGCCCGGCGCTACGACGAAAACCTGGAAAGCTACCGCCGCGCCTCGGTCAAAAGCCAAACCACACTCAGCCTGCTGAACACCGGCCAGCAGCTCATCATCGCCACCAGCCTGGTGGCCATGCTGTGGCGCGCCACCCAGGGCGTGGTCGATGGCCGCATGACGCTGGGCGACCTGGTGATGGTCAACGCCTTCATGATCCAGCTCTACATCCCGCTGGGTTTTCTGGGCGTGATCTACCGCGAGATCAAGCAAAGCCTGACCGATCTGGAAAAGATGTTCGCGCTATTAGAAAAAGAGCGCGAAATCGCCGACCAGCCTGCGGCAAAGCCGATTTCGTTGCATGACGATCAGGTCGATGTGCGGTTTGACCACGTGTTTTTTGCCTACGACCCGGCGCGGCCCATATTGCAGGACATCAGCCTGCACATCCCGGCGGGCAAAACCGTGGCCGTGGTCGGGCCGTCGGGTTCGGGCAAGTCCACCCTGGCGCGGTTGCTGTTCCGCTTTTATGACGTGCAGCAGGGCGAGATCCTGGTGGCCGGGCAGAACATCCAGAGCGTCACCCAGGCCAGCGTGCGCCAGGCGATTGGCATCGTGCCGCAAGACACCGTGTTGTTCAATGACACAGTGGAATACAACATCGCCTACGGCCAGCCTGGTGCCAGCCGGGCCCAGGTGGAAGAAGCCGCCCGAGCGGCCCGCATCCACGATTTCATCAGCGCCACCCCGCTGGGCTACGCCACCATGGTGGGCGAGCGGGGGCTGAAGCTGTCGGGCGGCGAAAAGCAGCGCGTGGCCATTGCCCGCACGCTGTTGAAGAACCCGCCGATTCTGATCTTCGACGAAGCCACCTCGGCCCTGGACTCGGCCAACGAGCGGGCCATCCAAACCGAGCTGCAAACTGCCGCCCGCAACAAGACCACCCTGGTCATCGCCCACCGCCTGTCCACCGTGGTCGATGCACATGAGATTCTGGTGATGGATGCGGGCCGCATCATCGAGCGTGGTGCCCACGCGGCGCTGCTGGCGGCGAACGGGCGTTACGCTGCCATGTGGAACCTGCAGCAGAGCGCTGAATAGGGTTGCAATATGCCCCGCTTTGCCACCGCCGCTGCCGACGGCTTTAGCGCTGTCGAGTCTCTGTTCCCCTACGCTTTCGGTGCCACCGATATGGCCGCGCAGTTGCGCCAACACGGCCTGCAGCAGGTGCTGTTCAATGCGCCGCCGGGCGACTGGGAGGCGGGTGAGCGCAGCATCGCCTGTTCGGCTACCTGTCCCTGCTGGACCCGCTGGGCTACAGCGGCCACGTGGGCTGCGAGTACCGGCCCCCGGGGGGAGTCACATCGGACGGGTTAGGCTGGATGCAGTCGTGCCGCTAGTTGCTACTGTATTTGTAGCTGTTTGCGCTTATGGAGTAAGCGCTAGTGGCCTAAAAAGTCCGAATATTAAAATGCAAAATGCACCGCATGACAGGCACAGAAAGTGCGGTTTCTTGCATGGCCGCCATGGGTTACGTTGGGCGACCGGGGTCCAGGGTGCAGCTGCAAGGTTGGGAGCGTGTTGACCGGGCTGGTGTAGTCTGAAAATAGGCAAATTTAATGCATATTGGGTATGAAATGCGTACCAAATGGTGTCCAAATGCGTGAATCTGCAGGGTGCCTCGGGTAAGCTCTGGCGTACAAATGTCCCGGAGGAGACACGTCCCATGCATAGTTTTTTTCGCAGCGCCAGTGCAATGGCCTTGGCCGGCGCCTTGTGGCTGCAACCGGCCCAGGCTGCCACCCCGTTCGCCCCGGACGCCCAGGTACAGGGCACGCATTTGCAGCTCAACGGTACAGGCACCCGTTACCGGGCCATCTTCAAGGTGTACGACATGGCGCTGTACACCCCGCGCAAGGTCAGTACCCCTGGCGAGTTGCGCGCGCTGGCGGGGCCCAAGCTGCTCAACTTCACCGCGCTGCGTGAAATCCCTGGTACCGATCTGGGGCTGGCCTTCATGAAAGGCCTGTCGGCCAATTCGCCCAAAGAAACGGTGCTCAAGCACACGGTGTCGGCCAACCGTTTGATCGAGATATTTTCTGGCCGCTCCAAGCTGGCCGTGGGCGACACCTTTGCCATGCAGTTCATCCCCGGCCTGGGCACGCAGTTTTTCATTGCGGGCCAACCCCAGGGCGCACCCGTGGGCGACAACGAGTTTTTTGCCATGGTGCTGAATATCTGGGTGGGCGACAGCCCGGCGGACTACGCATTGAAGGCCGCGTTGCTGGGGCAGGAGCCCGCAGCGAACGTTAAATAACCGTCTGCCCTAGCCCGCCCTCGGACTGCACCAGCCGCCCGCGTCCCTCGTGCTTGGCGGTGTAGAGCGCCACATCGGCGCGCGCCAGCAGGCCGGTCAGCGTGGTGTCGCCGTCGCGCATCACGGCCACACCGGTGCTGAAGTTGACCGCAAAGCCGAGTTCTTTTTCAGAGATGTGCTGCAGCGTGGCGCGCAGGCGCAGGTCGAAGCCCTCGCTGGCCGAGCGGCGGGCGTTGGCCAGCACCACGCAAAACTCTTCGCCACCCAGGCGGCCTACCAGGTCGCCGGTGCGGCGGGTTTCGCGCAGCAGGCGGGCAAATAGCTTGAGTGCCTTGTCGCCCACTTCGTGGCCATGGGTGTCATTGATGCGTTTGAAGTGGTCCAGGTCCAGCATCATCATGGTCAGCGGTAGCTGGTAGCGCTGGGCGTTGGCAAACATGCCTTCGGCGCGGTCCTGCCAGCCGCGCCGGTTCAGCAGACCGGTGAGTCCGTCGGTCATGGCCAGGCTGTGCAAGCGGGCCTTGGCTTCGTCGCGCCAGGCGGCCAGCAGGGCCATGGCGGACACGCTGCCCACGAGGTTGAGCGCGATGGCCGTGGCCAGACCGAGCGATGGCTGCGTAGCCTGTTGCAGCAAGAGCAGCGCCAGGCTTGCTAGGCAAAAGCATAGCAACCAGCGCCAGCCGGGGTTGGACTTGCGTTGTGGAAACAGCGTGGTCCATGCCACCAGCAACAGCATGGCGGCCAAGCAAATGTTGGCCCCGCCGGGGCGCAGCAGATAGACCAGCGGCCCCGCCACCAGCAGCACTTGCAGGCACCGGGTGCTGCGGCGGTAGTTCAGCCAGTCCTGCAGTTTTTTGCGGCGTACCGGCTTGCTGGGTTTGGCCATGCTGGCGCGGTGCCCCAGCCAACTGCCCAACGCACGGTGCAGCAGAACCTGGCCCAGGCCGAACAGGAAGATGGCCACAGGTGCCAACCATGGCAACCCGCCTTCATCTGCACCCAGGCTGATAACGCCGCCCACGCCGTGGGCTAGCAGGCCCATCTGGGCGCAGCGTGACGCCCCGCTGGCCTGCCGCCCCATCATCAGCGGCAATACGGCTGCCACCACGCACATATTGGCGGCGGCAACCGCCAGCAGGGTTGGTATGTCTAGCTGCATGGGCGGTCGGGGTTACTGGAAAGCGACTTCGGCAAAACTGCGCAATTTGCGGCTGTGCAGTTGGTTCAGGCCCTGGGCGCGCAGCAGCTCGATGGCACGGATGCCGATGCGCAGGTGCTGGTCGACCCGTTCGCGGTAGAAGTGGTTGGCCATGCCGGGCAGCTTGATCTCGCCGTGCAGCGGTTTGTCGCTGACGCACAGCAGCGTGCCATAGGGCACCCGGAAGCGGAAGCCGTTGGCGGCGATGGTGGCGCTTTCCATGTCCAGCGCCACGGCGCGGCTTTGGCTGAAGCGGCGCGGCGGCTGG
>CANFZJ010000014.1 GCA_947451445.1 Comamonadaceae bacterium | reverse complement strand
CAAACTCTTTAACTGCTGGTGCGCCGCGTTCTCCACATCGGCCGGCTGCTGCTGCTTGGCCTGCAGGTAGCGGTGGGTGAAGACGTCCAGGTAGGACTCCAGCGTCTGCGCGGCGTGCAGCTCACCGGCCAGCTCCAGGCACAGCGCCGCCACCTCCGACGTGCACAGGTGGCCGTCGTTGCGGGTCCGGCGCAGGCGGTAGCGCGACAGCTGCTCGGGCTGCAGGCTCAGCAGTGGCAGGTGGTCCAGGTAGGGGCTTTTGCGGAACATCTTGCGCGCCTCGGGCCAGGTGGCGTCCAGCAGGACAAACAGCGGGCGCTTGCCTGCGGGGTCTGGCAGCAGCACGTCCGTCACCACCCGCTCCGGTGCCACGTTGTCACCCGGAAACACCAGGTACGGCTGCCACTGCGGATCGGCCAGCAGGGCCAGCAAAGCCGGGTCCACCTCGGTGCGCGCCCAGCCAAAAGCAAACGTGTCGGCCACCACATCGGCCACCAGCCAGCCGGTGTTGCTGGGCTTGAGCGGTTCAATATCGGCCATCACCAGACACACCCCAGCCTGGGTCGCCACCACCGGGCGCAGCGCGCACATGCAGTAGCGGGGCAGCAAGCGGCAGCCCGCGCAACGCTCGCCACTGGGCCCGCCCCGGGCTAAAAAGGGCTTGGCACTGCGGGCCAGGCGGGCGGTGCGCAGGCGGGAGACGGCGTGGGGGGCGGTTGGCATGGGGGCGGATGGGGCGGAGTACAGATTACGTGTTGTTCGAATAGGACTGTAACGTAGGTAAAACCTGCGCAGGCAGCTACAAATACCAGAGCAAAACCCCAACTGTAAGTGAACCCCCTCAATCCTCGTAATGCCCCCGGCAAGCCACCACATCCACATCCGCATCGTCCACCGCATACACCAGCCGATGCGTCCCATCCATCCGCCGAGACCAGTAACCCGCCAAGTTGCCCATCAGCGGCTCGGGCTTGCCGATACCGGCGAAGGGCTCGCGGGCGGCGGCTTCGATCAGGGTGTTGATGCGCTTCAGGGTTTTTGTGTCTTGGCCCTGCCAATAGGTGTAGTCAGCCCACGCCGCCGGGGTGGACAGCAGGTGCATGGTTTCCATGATGCTTTGGTAGTGGTCGAGCAACATGACCACGGCATCAGCTCCGTCTGCTAAATTGCCCCGCATGCCCGCCCTGCCCCACCACATCACCACCCAGCTGCACACCCGCGCCGACCGCTTCCTGCGTGTCGCCCTGAGCCAGTACGTCACCAATGGCCTGAGCGTCACGCTGGGCCTGGTGCTGATCATGCTGCTGGTCTACGAGTGGGCGGGGCTGGCCGGGGCGTCGAGTGCGGCGCTGGGGGTGATGGTGACCAGCATGCCGGACGTACCCGCGCCGCGCCGGCGCAAGATCATGCAGATGCTGCCTGCGCCGCTGCTGGGGGCGCCGCTGTTCATGCTGGTGCAGCTGGTGCGTACCGACACCTGGCTGCTGGGCGTGGTGCTGGTGGCGGGCACGTTTTTGGCGGTGATGCTGATGTCCTGGGGCAAGCGCGGCGGGCCGATCACGTTTGCGCTGCTGTTTTCGATGTTTTTCTCGATGGCAGCCAAGCCGATGGAGGACCTGGACCAGATCGCCGCGCATGGTGGCTGGTTTTTGCTGGGGGCGGCGCTGTACCTGGTGTGGGGGGTGCTGACCACCCATCTGCTGAACCAGCGCTTTCGGGCCCAGCTGCTGGCCGAGGGGCTGCACCTCTTTGCGCAGATTTTGCGCACCCAGGCCCAGCGCTTTACGCCGCAGGCCGACGCGCAGGCTTTGCTGGCCACCATGCTGGCGCAGCAGGCCGGGTTTGCCGACCACCTGCAGGCCACCAGCGACGTGGTACTGGAGTCGCCCACCACCCCGGCGCGCACGCGCAAGGCGGCCATGCTGCTGGCCCTGATGGAGGCGCGTGACCACCAGCTGGCCTGCGACCTGGACCTGGACACCCTGCTGCTGCACGACGCCAGCGCCACCACCCTGCCCGCGCTGCAACAGGTGCTGACCCGCACCGCCGACCAGCTGGCCGCACTAAGCCTGGCCTTGCTGCTGGGCCGCAGCCAGCGGTCGATAGAGCCGATAGCCGACCTGCGCAGCGCCCTGGACGGGGTACTGCCGCCCCGGCTGCCCACCCACGACGCCCCCGACCCGCTGGCCACCGGCACCCCCAGCCCCACCGCGCTGCTGCACAGCATGGCCAGCCGCATCGGCCATATCCACGACTCGGCGCGCAAGCTGGCCGACCTGGCGCGCGGCGACGCCCAGCCCGAACTGGCGGCGGTGCGCACCCAGTGGCAGCTGTTCGTCAGCCCCACCCGCTGGGCCTGGGCTCCGCTGCTGGGCCAGCTGGGCTGGCGCGCGCCCACCCTGCGCTACGCCCTGCGCGCCACCTTGGCCGTGGGGGTCGGCTACCTCGTCACGCTGCACATGCCCTGGGCATCGCACGGCTACTGGGTGCTGACCACCATCGTGGTGGTGATGCGCGGCAACCTGGCGCAAACGCTGGAACGGCGTGACGCCCGGGTGGCGGGCACGGTACTGGGCTGCCTGCTGGTGATGGCGCTGCTGGCCAGCCACCCCGGCGCGCGCACGCTGCTGGGGGTGATCGCACTCAGCACCGGACTGGCCCACGCATTTGCGCTGCGCCGCTACCTGTACACCACCATTTGCGCCACGCTGTCCGGCCTGCTGCAGACGCACCTGCTGCTGGCGGGTGCAGCCCCCACGTTTGCGATTGGCGAACGGCTGGGCGACACCCTGCTGGGCGCGGCCATGGCCTGGCTGTTCAGCTACGTGCTGCCCGCCTGGGAGCGCAACCAGCTGCCCGGCCTGGTGCAGCGCAGCCTGCGGGCGCAGACCGAGCACGCCAAACTGGCGCTGGCCGAACCCGCCCCCAGCTCCAACCTGCCCTGGCGGCTGGCCCGGCGCGAGGCCTACGACAGCCTGTCTGCCCTGACGATGGCCACCCAGCGCAGCCTGGCCGAACCCAGCCAGGTCCGCCCCGCCCTGGCCCCGCTGGAGGCGGTGCAGGCGCGCGGCTACCAGCTGCTGGGCCAGCTCACCGCCGTCAAATCCATCCTGCTGCTGCGCCGCGCCCAGCTGGACATGGGCGTAGCCAGCCCTGCCCTGCAGCACGCCGCCCGCCAGATTGCGCTGGAGCTGGCCGGTACGGCCACGCCAGACGGCAGCCCCCCGGCCGCAGGCCAGATCTTCCAGCCCCGGCCCGACCCGCTGGCGGTGAACGACATCACCCCCTGGCTGCTGCGCCGCCTGGCCCTGGCCACCGGCATGGCACGCGAGCTGCGGCAGGCGGCGGTGCTGGTGCAGCAAGACAAGTCCACCCGCTGATCGCTACATAATTAATAGCTGCCACCGCATATTAGATGTGCGCTAGAGGCCGATTTGGCACAGATTAAAATGTGCCATGACCGACGACACCCCACACGACCAAGCCCCCAAAATCCAGGAACCCCGGCGCTGGACCGGCGACGGCTGGACGGCCCAGGTCATCAAAAATGAAGACGACGACGGCTGGGCCGTGGCCATGCTGAAAGACGGCGAGCCCGAACCCGCCCTGGTCGGCCCCTGGACCATGGGCCGCGACAAAAAGAACCCCAAGCCGCTGGACGGCAACGCCTTCAGCACCCTGGTCAAAACCGCCAGCGAATTCGTGCGCCGCCATGAACAGCAGCTGCACGCCAGCCTGCACCAAAGCATCACCGTGGCCGCCAGCGTGGGCCGGGTCACCGTGTACCTGGACATCACCCCCGACGACGACAACCCCAGCGCCACCCTGCGCGCGGAGGACGATGGCGGCGACACCCTGGCCGAGGTGCGGGTGCCACCCAGCTTCAAACTGAACCGCGCCAGCGCCGTGGCGTGGGCAGATGGGGGGTTTGGCAAGTTAAGGGCCCGGTAAGAACGTGGCGAAAGTCACCACACAGGGCTCCCCGCGCAATGCTCAGGGCTGCTGCTTGAACGCCAGCAGCGCCTGGTCGCGCAGGCTGCGCAGCAGCGCCAGCTCTTGCTCGTCCAGCAGCAGGCGCTGTTTGTCGGCGCTGTCGGCGTAGATCAGGCCGATGGGTTTGCCGTTGAGGTGCAGCGGCAGCAGCAAAAAGCGGGGCGCGCGCAGGTGGTCGCGGAACCAAATGGGCAGGCGGGCCGCCATGCGGGGCTCGGTAGCGTCATGGATGAGGGTGTCGGCCCCTTTCAGGCAGACGGTGGTGAACAGGTCGGGGTTGCTGGTTTTGAGCGGGATATTGAAAACCTTGGCAGCGCTCTCGGCACCTTCGCCCAAGCCAAACCGGCCGGTCAGACTCTCGGTTTTGGGGTCGCGCATGCAAAACACCACGCGCTGGCACTGCAGGGCTTCCAGCAAGGTCGCCAGGGCCAGGCGCAACACATCGCCCGGTTTGTAGTCGCCTTGCATGGCCTGGCGCAGTTGCAGGATGCCAGCGCTCAGCGCGTCGGCCAGCAGGCGTGAGGGCGCTGGCGGCGGTGGCGGGCGGGCGGTGTCTGGCGGGGCTTTGGCGTCGTCTTCGGGGGCTTGCAGCAGCTGTGCAGCGCCCGAGCCGGGCAGCACCTGAACCTCCATACTGGCGGCCATGGCGATCAGTTTGTGGCGTGCCTGCACCGTGGCTTTGCGGGTAGCCTCGGGGCTCAGGCCCAGCACACGGGCGTAGTAGCGCTGCACATGGTCCAGCTGTGCCACCAGCCCTCCGGGAGGGGCACGCAGCAGGATGTCGGCCATTTCGTTGGCGGCCATCGAAGTCCAGCGCAGGCGTTCGTCGGCCAGCACCGGTGGGACGATGGGGGGCTCACCACGCGGCTTGCGCATGCAGCGCTGTATGCCTTCGGGCAGGCCCCAGTTCTGGGCTACGGCCAGACCCAGGGCTTCAAAACCCACCCCCAGTACGCTGGCCGAGGCCGTGGCTTCGGCCACAGGCTGGCGGGCAGATGCCAACAGCCCGCGCACCGTGCGGGCCTCGCCGGGAAAGTAATACTCGGCCAGGATGCGGCCCAGGTTCTGGAACATCGCACCGATAAAGGCTTCTTCGCTCTCGCGCCCTACCGTGCACAGCGCAACCGCCATGGTGCCCGCCATCAGGCAGCGCAAAAACTCGTCTTTCAGCAGGTTGGCGTGCGCGGTGTCCTTCATCTGTTCCAGCAGCACCAGACTCAGCGTCAGGTTGCGGATGCCGTTAAAGCCGACCAGGTGGACCGCCCGCGACACGGTGTTGATGTGGCCGTCGCGCGCGCCAAAGTGGGCGCTGTTGACCAGGCGCAGCAGCTTGTTGGTCAGCGCCACGTCTTTCATGATCTCGTGGGCCACGCTGTCCAGGCTGTCGGTTTCTGCATTCGCCAGGCTCTTGATGCGGGCCACCACCCCGGTCATGGCCGGAAATTCACCCTGGCGGTGCATGCGCTCCAGCAAGCCGTCCAGCGGATCGGCCACCGCAGGCGCGCTGGGTACGGTGTCCATGGGCGCTGCTGCGCCGCGTGCGGTGGGCGACCAGGCCACCAATGCCGCCTGCAGCACGGCCACGTCGGCATAGCGTTGCGCGGGGGCGTAGGCCAGGGCGTTGGCAACGATGGCGCGCAAGCCACCGTCCACCTCGGCACCGGGCGGCAGCACCAGCTGCTCATGGCTCAGGCGGTATTGGGCGCGGGCAGCATCACGGGTGTCTACCAGCGGCTGGCCCGTCAGCATCTCGGCCAGCACCAGGCCTACCGCAAACACATCGACCTGCGGCGTGGCAGGCTGGCCCTGGGCGGCCTCAGGCGACAGGTAGGCAGATGCACCACCGGCCTGCAAGGTGCTACCAAAGTCCAGCACCTGGGCCCGCCCAGCCGCATTCACCAGCACATTGGACGGCTTTAAATTGCGGTGCAGCAGGCCTGCGGCATGGGCGCAGGCCAGCCCGTCCAGGATGTCCAGCGCCAGCACGACGGCCTGCGTAGGCGTACGGGCGGCGTGCTGCGCCAGCAGGTCGGACAGCAGCGTTTGCCCCGGCGTGTAGACCGACACCCGGTACGGCTGCCGCTCATGCACCTCGGCCTCCAGTACCTGCACGATGTGCGGGTGCCGCAGGTGGCTGACCCGGCGTGCCTGCTGCACCCAGCGGGTGATCAGGGCGGCATCGGTGTCGGGCTCCAGCACCGGCAGCTTGAGCACCACCTCCTGGTCCCGTTGCGGGTCCAACGCCAGCCAGGTCCGCGACCGCTCACCCTGGCCCAGCAGGCGCAGCAAGGTGAAGCGCCCCCAGGTGCTGGGTTGTGGAGGGGGCGGTAATGGGTCCATGGTGCTATGAAAAGAATTGCGCGGAGTATGACACTGCCGACCGCGTCTTTTGGCGGCGATGGCCGCACAAACACCCGGTAATATCGCGCGCTGCATTGCCGCACAGCCACCCTTGCCCCACCCCATGCCACCTGACGACGAACCGATTGACCAGGACTTACGCAAGTCCCCTGTGCGCCCAGAGGGCGACACAGGGCGGCGCTGCGTAAGTCCTATTGATATTGTGTATTTGTGGGTGGACGGCAACGACCCCGCCTGGCGCGCCAAACGCCAGGCCGCAGCGCCCCGCCACAGCCGCCTGGCCGCCTACGGCAATGTGGAAGGCCGCTACCGTGACAACGGCGAGCTGCGCTACAGCCTGCGCGCACTGGAGCGCTTCTTTCCCGGCCACGGCCATGTCTACCTGGTGACCGACGGGCAAACCCCGGACTGGCTGCGCCCCAGCGACCGCCTGACCGTGGTGGACCACCGCGACCTGATCCCCGCCGCTGCGCTGCCTACCTTTGATTCAGGCCATATCGAGTCGTATATCCACCGCATCCCCGGCCTGTCCGAGCGCTACTTTTACTGCAACGACGACGTGTTCTTTGGCGCACCAGTAGCCGTGGACGATTGGTTTTGGGACGGCGGCGTGTATGTGGGCTGGTCCAACGACGCCGCCGTGACCGATGAGGCGCTGCGGCCCGACGCCACCGCGCTGGAAAACGCCAGCCGCCTGTCCAAACAGTGGCTGCAGGCACATGCAAACGACCTGCCGGGCTACCAGCACACCTTTCGCACCTTCGCCCATGGCCCCCGGCCCCTGCGCAAATCGCTGTTGCAGGCCCTGGAGCAGCAAGCGCCGGAGCTGTTTGCCCAGGTACGGTCCACCACCTTCCGCCGCTGGGACACCCCGGCCATCGTGTCCGACTTTGTGCTGCGCTGGGCGCTGGCCCACGGCGTGGCACGGCTGCGGGCGTACAGCCACCGCTATGTGTCTACCGGCGACGCCGACAGTCCGCAGATGCTGGCGCAGTTGGTGGCGGCCCTGGATGCGCTTGATTTTTTCTGCATCAACGACACCACCGACGACGCCCACCCGCACGACCCGCGCCTGCTGCAGGCACGCAAGGCGCTGCAGCAGATGTTTCCGCTGGCATCAGGGTTTGAGCGGTTGGTGGCCGCTTAACTTTCGCGTTAACCCAGCCGCCGCAACTGCCAACGTGAACGCTGCAAGGCCCACAGCTCCACCACGCCCCAGGCCAGGCAGGCCGGGATCGCCATCGCTCTAAAAAATACCGCTTTGCGCAACTGCATACCCATGCCCTCCCGCTAAATGGGGCCACCATAGGCCGGAAATATGACGCTAGCGTGACCGCCTGAAATTCCGCCACAGCCCCCAGCAAGCCCGATATGCTGCGGCCATGCCTGCCCCGCCCCACCTGCCTGAACTCCCCGAACTGGTGGCCCTGGAGCGCACTATGGCGCTGGGTGGCAGCCACCTGCAGACCCGCACCGTCTGCCAGGTGGCGATGCCTGGCGGTGGCAGCTACCCGGTGCACGCCATCACCCTGGGCAACCCGTCGCTGGACGTACCCGCCGTAGGCTATTTCGGCGGCGTACACGGGCTGGAGCGCATCGGTGCGGGCGTAGTGATCGCCTACCTGCACAGCCTGGTGATGCGCCTGCAGTGGGACAGCGCGCTGCACCGGCAACTGGAGTCGGTGCGCCTGCTGTTCATGCCCATCGTCAACCCGGGCGGCATGGCACTGGGCACGCGGGCCAATCCGCAGGGCGTGGACCTGATGCGCAATGCGCCCATCGCCTCACACGACCCGGTGCCGTTTTTGGTCGGCGGCCAACGCATCAGCGCCCGCCTGCCCTGGTACCGGGGCCCGGCAGCAGGCCCGATGGAGATGGAGAACCAGGCCGTCTGTGCGGTGGTGCAGGCCGAGCTGCTGGCGCGTAAATTCAGCGTCTCGGTAGACTGCCATTCCGGCTTTGGCGCCAGCGACCGGCTGTGGTTTCCCTACGCCCACACCCGCGCGCCCATCGCCCACCTGGCCGAAATGCACGCGCTGAAGCGCATCTTTCTGGAGTCGCACAGCCACTACCGCTACATCTTTGAGCCACAAAGCCTGCAGTACCTGGCGCACGGCGACCTGTGGGACCACCTGTACCAGCAGGCCCCGCACGTGTTTTTGCCATTGACGCTGGAGATGGGCTCCTGGCTGTGGGTCAAAAAGAACCCGCGTCAGCTGTTTTCACGCCACGGCATCTTCAACCCGCTGATCCCGCACCGCCAGCAGCGCGTGTTGCGCCAGCACCAGTCGTTGCTGGACTTCCTGGCCCGCGCCGCACATAGCTACCCGCTGTGGCTGCCCGATGCGGCAGCGCGCAGCTACCACCACGCCCAGGCGTGGCACGACTGGTACGGCCCGAAATGAGCACCTGGGTTTTGCTGCGCGGCCTGACCCGTGAGAGCGGCCACTGGGGGGGCTTTGTCGCGCAGTTCCAGGCCGCACGGCCCGGCAGCCAGATCGTGGCGCTCGACCTGCCGGGCAACGGCAGCCTGCACCGCCAGCGCAGCCCCGGCGATGTTCCCGCCATGGTGGCCCACTGCCGCGCCGCGCTACAGCAGCGGCACATCAGCGGCCCGGTGCACATCCTGGCCATGTCGCTGGGGGCGATGGTCGCGGTGGCCTGGGCCAGCGCCCACCCGCAAGAGGTGGCGGCCCAGGTGCTGGTCAACACCAGCCTGCGGCCGTTCAGCCCGTTCTACCAGCGGCTGCGGCCAGGCCACTACGGCACTTTGCTGCGGTTGGCGCTGTTGGGGGCGTCGCCCGAGGACTGGGAACGCCACATTCTGCGCATCACCAGCAACCGGGGCGACACCCGTGTGCTGCCGCTGTGGCAGGCGCTGCGCCAGCAACACCCGGTGGGCCGCGCCAATGCGCTGCGGCAACTGCTGGCAGCTGCCCGTTTTGCTGCACCAGCAGTGCCGTTGGTGCCTACGTTGCTACTGGCCAGCGCGCATGACCGGCTGGTCTCCGTCGCCTGTTCACAGGCGGTGGCGCAGCGCTGGCAATGTGGTTTGCAGATCCACCCCACGGCGGGGCATGACTTGCCGCTGGACGATGGAGCTTGGGTGCTGGCGCAGGTGGCGGACTGGCTTCAGCAAAATGCCCAGGCCAGCCAGGCCGGGTCTTCCACCACGTTCAGCAGCAGGTAAGCGCCTAGCTGGTAGGACACAAACCGGGTCTGGCCGATGGCGTCGCGCCAGTCGCTGGGTCGCGTGATGCCTGCGTGGGTCAGCAGCCGCTTCATACGTACAACGGCTCTTCCTGCATGGCTTCGATCTGCTCGGTCAGCATGTTGACCTGGCCGACCCAGTAGTCACTGCTGCCGAACCAGGGGAAGTTGATGGGAAAGGTGGGGTCGCTCCAGCGGCGGGCTAGCCAGGCGCTGTAGTGGATCAGGCGCAGGGTGCGCAGCGGCTCGATCAGCGCCAGCTCGCGCCGGTCGAAGCTGCGGAACTGCTCGTAGCCGTCGATGAGTCCGCTGAGTTGGCCGGTGCGCTGGGCGCGGTCGCCACTGAGCAGCATCCACAGGTCTTGCACGGCCGGGCCGGTGCGGGCGTCGTCCAGGTCCACAAAGTGCGGGCCGCCGTCCGGGCGGTCGGTAGGCGTCCAGAGGATGTTGCCGGGGTGGCAGTCGCCGTGCAGGCGCAGGGTTTTGGTTTTTGAGTCTTTTAGGCCTCCAGCGCAACCAGGTAGTGCGCTAGCAGCTATTAAATCGAGAGCATCGCCGCAGGCCTTCTGCCAAGCGCTTTGCACGTCCAGCGGCACCATGTCGTGCTTGATGAGCCAATCGCGCGAGTGGATGCCAAAGGTTTGCAGGTCCAGCGCCGGGCGGTGCACAAAAGCGTGTTGGGCACCGACGGTGTGGATGCGGGCCAGGAAGCGGCCGATCCATTCCAGCACCTCGAAGTCGTCCAGCTCGGGCGCACGGCCACCCCGGCGGGGGCTGACGCTAAAAGAGAACCCGGCAAAGTCGTGCAGCGTGCGCCCGCCTAGCACCAGCGGGCCGACGGCGGGGATTTCGGCAGCCATCAACTCTGCCGCAAAGCTGTGCTCTTCCAGAATCTGCGCCGGGCTCCAGCGGCCAGGCCGGTAGAACTTGGCCACCACCGCGCTGCCATCCTCCAGGTGGGCCTGGTAGACCCGGTTTTCATACGAACTCAGCGCCATGATCCGCCCGTCGCCATACAGGCCCACGCTGGCCAGCGCGTCCATGACAACGTCGGGCGTGAGGGTTTGGTAGGGGTGGGCGGCGTTTAAAGACATGGGGGCGATTGTCGCCGCTGCAAAACAAAGGCCCGCTGCCTTGGACGGGCAGCGGGCCTTGGGGCGAAGTGCCTGGACCTTATGCCAGGGTCAGGGTCACTTCAATATTGCCACGCGTGGCGTTGGAGTAAGGGCACACGCCGTGGGCGGTGTCCACCAGGTCCTGGGCCACGGCGCGGTCCATGCCGGGCAAGGTGATGACCAGCGTGGCGGCGATGCCGAAACCGGCAGGGATAGGGCCGATGGAGACGCTGGCATCAATGCTGGTGTCGGCGGGAACGGTGATTTTCTTCAGGCCGGCCACGTGCTTCATGGCGCCCAGGAAGCAGGCGGAGTAACCGGCGGCAAACAACTGCTCGGGGTTGGTGCCGTTGCCGTTGCCACCCAGTTCGGCGGGGGGGGCGAGCTTGACGCTGAGTTTGCCGTCGTCGCTAGCCGATTGGCCGTCACGGCCGCCGGTGGTGTGGGCGTGGGCGGTGTAGAGAACTTTGTCGAGGATGGTGGGCATGGTGCTTCCTTGGTAAATGCCCCTGTGGGGCGGGTTGAAAATGTCGGCGATCACTACTTCAGGCAGAACCTGCGCTTCCAGCGAACACCGCAGAACTGGCTTTGCCAGGCTGCTGGTGTTGCCCCCTGCAAGGGGGTTGGCGAAAGATGCGCAGCACTGCAGCCTGGGGGTTAGCCAATTTTTTCACGCAGCGCCTGGACTTGCTGCGTAAGAGAAAGAACTTCGGGCAGCGTGCACTGGGTGGCGCTGAGGATGCAGGGCGGGATCTTGGCCGCCTCGGTCTTGAGGCTGCGGCCCGCAGATGTCAGAGTGATGAACACCCGGCGCTCGTCTTGCACATCGCGCAAGCGACTGATCCAGCCTGTGGCTTCCATGCGCTTGAGCAGTGGCGTCAGCGTGCCAGAGTCCAGCGACAGGCGTTCGCCCAGCTCAGACACCATCAGCCCATCGCGCTCCCATAGCACCAGCATGGCCAGGTACTGTGGGTAGGTCATGCCCAGCTTTTTGAGCAGCGGCTTGTACAGCTTGGTCATGGCCAACGACGCGGAGTACAGCGCAAAGCAAAGCTGGTTGTCCAGCTGCAGCGTTTCGTCAACAGTGAAGGTTGTGGTGGGCATGGGTTGAATTGTAGTGTGCAATTAAATTGTGCGCAACTTAATTTTTAAAACACGCCGCAGCGTGTCAGTGGTGTTTTTAGTAGGTGTAAACGCCCTGGCCGGTCTTGCGGCCCAGGCGGCCCGCCGCCACCATTTCTTTCAGCAGCGGGCAGGGGCGGTATTTGCTGTCGCCAAACTCGGCCAAAAACACCTCCATCACCGCCAGGCACACGTCCAGGCCGATCATGTCGGCCAGGGCCAGCGGGCCGATGGGCTGGTTGCAGCCCAGCTTCATGCCCGCGTCGATGTCTTCGGCGGTGGCCACGCCCTCGGCCAGCACAAACAGCGCTTCGTTCACCATCGGCATCAGGATGCGGTTGACGACAAAACCGGGGCCGTTCTTCACGGTGATCGGGGTTTTGCCCAGCACGGCGGCCATGGCGTGCACGGCGTCATGGGTGGCGTCGCTGGTTTGCAGGCCACGGATGATCTCCACCAGCGCCATCATCGGCACGGGGTTGAAGAAGTGCATGCCGATGCAACGGTCGGCGCGTTGGGTCACCGCGGCCAGCTTGGTGATGGAGATGGACGAGGTGTTGCTGGCGATCAGCACCGCGGGCGGCAGCAGGGCGTCCAGCTGCTGCACGATCTTGACCTTCAGCGCGTAGTTCTCGGTGGCCGCTTCGATCACCAGCTGGGTGCTGGCAAAGTCCTCGTAGCGGGTCGAACCGGTGATGCGGGCCAGCGTGGCGGCCTTGTCGGCGGCGGTCAGTTTGTCCTTTTTGATCAGCCGGTCCAGGCTGCCCGCGATGGTGGCCAGGCCCTTGGCCACCGCTTCTTCGGAAATATCGACCATCACCACGTTCAAGCCCGCCGCCGCGCAGGTTTGCGCAATGCCGTTGCCCATGGTGCCCGCACCAACGACGCCGACGGTGGTGATTTGCGAAACGCTGCTCATAAAAAACTCCTGGAAGAAAAAGACAAAAGGATGCGGTAAGGTGACGGTTAAATAACGACACCACGCCCAAGGCAAGCGTAGCGGAGCCCCTTCCAGAACGCCGCGGAACCGGCTTTGCCGGGCCGCCAGCGTTGCCCCCTACAAGGGGGTTAGCGAAGCGACACGCAGTGCGCGAAGACTGGGGGTGAATCATAAGAATACATGTTTGACTACATCATCATTGGCGCTGGGACGGCAGGTTGCGTTTTGGCAGCCCGCCTGAGCGAAGACCCACAGGTCACCGTCGCCCTGCTGGACGCCGGCCCGGCAGCCACACCGCCCTGGGCCGATTGCCCTGCCGCCATGCCGCTGCTGACCCGGCGCGGGGGCGGGACCAGCGTGGTGCAGCCGGGGTTGAATGGCCGCAGCGCCTACCTGCCCCAGGCGCCCATGCTGGGCGGAGCAAGCAGCATCCATGCCATGCTTTACAGCCGGGGCGACCCGTCTGGCTACGACCGGTGGGCCGTGGACAACCCGGGTTGGGGCTATGCAGACATGCGGCCCTACTTCGCGCGGGTGGAGTCTGCTTTGCAGGTGCAAAACTTGCCCCAGCCCAGCGCTAGCAGCGCGGCCTTTGTGGCAGCGGCAGGCCAGGCAGACTGGCCGCATGCGCCACACTTCAGCAGCACCAGCCCCCAGGGCATCGGTTTGGCGCAGGTGATGCAGCACGCAGGCATGCGCACCAGTGCCGCCAGCGCCTACCTCGCGCAGCACCTGCAGCGCCCCAACCTGCAGCGCTTTACCGGGGTGCAGGCCATGCGGGTGCTGCTGCGCGGCAGACGCGCCACGGGCGTGGAGTTTGGCCAGGACGGGCTGGTCAAGCAGCTGGACGCCGCCCGGGCGGTGCTGCTGTGCGCCGGGGCCTTGCAGTCGCCCCAGCTGCTGCTGCTGTCGGGCATAGGCCCGCACGCGGTGTTGCTGGGCCAAGGTGTCGCCACCCGGCACGACCTGCCCGGCGTAGGCCAGCAGCTGCAAGACCAGGTGGCGGTGGCGCAGATTTACCACGCGCCCCGGGCACCCGGGCTGCTGGGTTGGCTGCGCCTGGCCCAGGGCGCGCTGCAGTGGCGCAAAACGCGCACCGGGCCGCTGACCAGCAACTGGTGGGAGGCCGGGGGCTGCGTGGCCAGCCAGCCGGACGCCACGGAACCCGACCTGCATCTGGGTTTTGCCATCGGCAAGCTGCTGGACCATGGCCGCCCCACCCTGTGGGGCCGGGGCTTCACACTGCAGGCCCGCGTGCTGCGCCCCGCCAGCCGGGGCAGCGTGCAGCTGGCCAGCAAAGACCCATTTGCAGCGCCGCTGGTAGACCCCAACCTGCTGGGCCAACGCGAAGACCTGGAATGCCTGCAGCGCGGCCTGCGCTTGCTGCGCCACATCGCCCAGCAACCGGCGCTGGCTGCGTTGGGGGCGCGCGAGTCACGCCGGTCGGCGCTGGCCCAGGCCGATTTGCCACTGGAAACCTTCATCCGCGACCACGCCCAGGCCAGCGGCCACTGGACGGGCAGCTGCCGCATGGGCCCCGGCCCGCTGGATGTGGTGGACGCGCAGCTGCGGGTGCACGGCGTGCAGGGGCTGCGGGTGGTCGATGCGTCGGTGCTGCCGTGCAGCATGGGCGACGGTACCCAGGCAGCGGTACTGGCGCTGGCCGAAAAAGCCGCCGACCTGCTGCGTGTAGACAACACCGGCGGTTGACGCGCAAAAATAGTCATTGCGCCCACGCCTGGCCGCCAAATAATGGATAGTTTTTGATAAGAACTATCCCGCAGACAAGCCCCCATGCACCTCCCTGAACGCCCCCGGCTGAACGCCGTTGCCGGCCCCATTTTTGGGGAATTTTTGCTGGGTTACACGGTGGTTATCGCCGGTTTGTGGCTGGCCTCGCACACCTCGGACGGCGCGGCGGGCAGCCTGGGGCTGGCCAACCAGGTACTGGAGTCGCTGTACGTGGTGTTCCGCGTGCTGGCGATTGGCATGGGCGTGGTCATCACGCAACTGCTGGGCGGCCAGCAAAAAGAGCTGGTGCGGCGCACCGCGCTGGCCGGGCTGGGGGCGTGCACCTGGGCCGGGCTGTTGGTGGTCGCGGTGCTGGTGCTGGGCAACGACGCCATTCTGGACCTGCTGAACGCGCCGGACGAGATATTGCCCCTGATCAGTCCCTACATCCAGCTGCTGGCCCCGGCCGCGCTGCTGGACGGCTACAACCTGACCATGGCGGCCATCCTGCGCGCCCACCTGCATGTGCGCGACTCGCTCAAGGTCATGGTGGTGATGCACTGCAGCCACCTGGCGCTGGCCGTGCCGCTGATGCTGGGCGTGGGCCCGTGGGAAGGGCTGGGGCTGTATGGCTTTGCGGTGGCGCTGCTGGTCAGCCGGGCCATCGGGCTGACTTTGCATTTGATTTTGTGGCGCAAGCGCATGGACCTGGTCCCCACGGCCCGCGCCTGGTGGGTGCTGCAGCCGCGCGTGCTGGCCCCGGTGCTGCGCATCGGCGTGCCGGGGGCCAGCGCCGAGCTGGGTTACCGCATTGCCTTCATGGTGTCGCTGTCGGGCGCGGCGCGGCTGGGCGTGGTGGCGCTGGCCACCCATGCCTACACCCTGCAGCTGCTGCGCTACGTGCTGCTGATCAGCCTGGCGATTGGCTGGGCCTGCGAGATCATGGTCGGGCGGCTGGTCGGCGCGGGCCAGTTCAACCAGGCCCACACCCTGGTGCGCAAGGGGCTGCGCAACGGGTTTGTCGCCTCGGGCAGCATGGCGGTGCTGGCCGCACTGGCCTCGCCCTGGCTGATGCGCATCTTCACCAAAGACCCGCACGTCATCCACGCCGCCCATGCCCTGCTGTGGATTGCCGTGGCGCTGGAGACCGGGCGCGCCTTCAACCTGATCGTCACCGGGGCGCTGCGGGCCACGGGCGACGTGATCTACCCGGTCGCCGCCAGCCTGGGCTCGTTCGCGTTGGTGTTGGGCGTGGGCTCGTACGTGATGGGGCGCAACTTTGGCCTGCCCGGCATCTTTATCGCCTACGCCGCCGATGAATGGGTGCGCGGCCTGCTGATGTGGGCGCGCTGGCACTGGCACGGCTGGCTGCCGCATGCGCGGAGTTCGCAACGCCGGGTGCGGCGGCGCTGAACATCGTTTTAAAAATTTATACCAAAACAGCCTCTAGCGCATATATAACGTGCGGTAGCAGCTACTTTATTTATAGCAAAACTCGTTAACCCTGACGTCCGCCAAAGATGGCCGTGCCAATGCGCACCATCGTGCTGCCTGCGGCCACAGCGGCCTCCAGGTCGGCCGACATGCCCATGGACAGGGTGTCAAACCGCTGCGCACCCGGCAGGGCTGCTGCGGCAATCTGGTCAAACAGGGCTTTGGATGGCTGGTGCAGCGCGCACTGGGCCGCAAAACCCGTGGCAGGCTCAGGGATCACCATCAACCCGCGCAGGCACAACCGGGGCAAAGCCGCCACCTGGGCCGCCAGCGCCAAGGCGTCTTGCGGGCGCACGCCGGACTTGGTGCTGCCGCCGTCCACATTGACCTGCAGGCACACCTGCAGGGGCGGCAACTGGGGCGGGCGCTGGTCGCTGAGGCGCTGGGCGATCTTGAGCCGGTCAATGCTGTGCGCCCAATGGAAGTGCTCCGCCACCAGGCGGCTTTTGTTGCTCTGGATGGGGCCTATGCAGTGCCACTCCAGCGGCAAATCGTGCAGCGCGGTGATTTTGTCCACCGCCTCCTGGATGTAGTTTTCGCCAAACCGGGTCTGCCCAGCGGCAAAGGCCTCGCGCACGGCAGCTGCGCCCCAGGTCTTGGAAACGGCCAACAATGCCACGCTGTCTTGCGCACGGGCCGCCTGGGTGCAGGCAGCCGTTATCCTTGCATGTATGCCTTGGAGATTGTTACTAAGGGTAGTCATAATCAAACTTTACACCCCAACAAATCGAGTGCCCCGTGGACATTACCCAACTGCTCGCGTTCAGCGTAAAAAACAAAGCCTCCGACCTGCATTTGTCGGCGGGCTTACCGCCCATGATCCGGGTCCACGGGGACGTGCGCCGCATCAATGTGGACCCGCTGGACCACAAAACCGTGCATGCCATGGTCTACGACATCATGAGCGACAGCCAGCGCAAGCACTATGAAGAGTTCATGGAGGTTGATTTCTCGTTTGAGATCGAAGGCCTGGCCCGGTTTCGCGTCAACGCCTTCAACCAGGCCCGGGGCGCGGGTGCGGTGCTGCGGACCATCCCCAGCAAAATATTGACGCTGGAGCAGCTCAACGCGCCCAAGATTTTTGCCGAACTGGCCCTCAAGCCCCGCGGCTTGGTGCTGGTGACCGGGCCGACCGGTTCGGGCAAATCCACCACGCTGGCCGCTATGGTGAACCACCTGAACGAAACCGAATACGCCCACGTGCTGACGGTGGAAGACCCGATTGAGTTCGTCCACGAGTCCAAAAAATGCCTGGTCAACCAGCGCGAAGTCGGCCCACACACACTGAGCTTTGCCGCCGCCCTGCGCTCGGCCCTGCGCGAAGACCCGGACTGCATTCTGGTGGGCGAACTGCGCGACCTGGAAACCATCCGCCTGGCCATGACCGCCGCCGAAACCGGCCACCTGGTGTTTGGCACCCTGCACACCTCCAGCGCGGCCAAGACCATCGACCGGATCATCGACGTGTTCCCGGCCGAAGAAAAAGAAATGGTCCGGGCCATGCTGTCCGAGTCCCTGCAGGCCGTCATTTCGCAAACCCTGTGCAAGACCAAAGACGGCCAGGGCCGGGTCGCAGCGCATGAAATCATGCTGGGCACCAGCGCCATCCGCAACCTGATCCGCGAGGCCAAAGTGGCACAGATGTACTCCAGCATCCAGACCGGCAACAGCGCAGGCATGCAAACGCTGGACCAAAACCTGACCGACCTGGTCCGCCGCAACATCATCAGCCCGGCCGAAGCCCGCAGCAAAGCCAAAATCCCCGAGAACTTCCCCGGATGAAACAGAACCACAACGGGAGCGCCCCATGAAGGGTATTCTGGAATTTTTACTGCAAAAAGCAGGCCCCAAGCCCGAGTCCGCCCCGTCCGACTCGATGCTGTTCAGCACCGCCTTTAACGGCCAGGGGGTAGACGCCTCCATGGTTGTGCCCTGGGATGCCCGGGCCGTGGAAATCGGTGCCAAGCGCCTGCCATCTGCCGCCAGCGTCAAACTGCTGCAAGCCCTGTGGGCCAAGGACAAAAACATGGAGCAGCTGGACCCCGCCTCCATCGAGCGCATGGAACGCTTCTTCCAGTTCGCCCTGGTGCCCGGCGGGCGCGACATCATTCGCCAGGGCGAATACGGCAACTTCATGGTGGTACTGCTCAAGGGCACGATTGCAGTAGACCGGCTGCAACCCTGGGGCGAGCACCTGCGGCTGGCCGAAACCAAACCGGGTGACATCCTGGGCGAAATGTCGCTGCTGGACAGCGGCATGCGGTTTTCGGCCTGCACCACGCTGGACGACTGCGAAATCGCCGCCCTCAGCGCCGAGTCGATGGACGATATGATGAACTCCGACCCCAAGCTGGCCGCCAGCCTGATCGCGCTGCTGGCCCGCAAACTGTCGCTACGGCTGCGCGCCATCAGCGCCCGGTTCAGCGACCGACCCAACTAGCAGGGCCCACACGATGGAACGCGACCAGGCCAGTAAATTCATTAACGACCTTCTCAAACTGATGCTCAGCCGCAACGGCAGCGACCTGTTCATCACCTCAGAATTCCCGCCCGGCATCAAAGTCGATGGCAAACTAACCAAGGTATCCCCCCAGCCACTCACTGCCGCCCACACGCTGGCCCTGGCCCGCGCGGTGATGAACGACAAACAGGCCGCCGAGTTCGAGCGCACCAAAGAATGCAACTTTGCCATCGCCCCCGTGGGCGTGGGCCGGTTCCGCGTCAACGCCTTTGTGCAACAGGGCAAAGTCGGCATGGTGCTGCGGGTCATCCCCGTGGAGGTGCCCACCGTGGACGGGTTGGCGCTGCCGAACATCCTGAAAGACGTGGCCATGACCAAGCGGGGCCTGTGCATTCTGGTGGGGGCTACCGGCTGCGGCAAGTCCACCACCTTGGCGGCCATGGTGGACTGGCGCAACGACAACTCTTACGGCCACATCATCACCATCGAAGACCCGGTGGAATTTGTGCACCCGCACAAAAACTGCGTGGTCACCCAGCGCGAAGTCGGCATTGACACCGACAGCTGGGACGCGGCCCTGAAAAACACGCTGCGCCAAGCCCCCGACGTGATCTTGATGGGTGAAATCCGCGACCGGGCCACCATGGAGCACGCCATCGCGTTCTCGGAAACCGGCCACCTGTGCCTGGCCACCCTGCACGCCAACAACGCCAACCAGGCGCTGGACCGGATCACCAACTTCTTCCCCGAAGACCGCCGCCCCCAGCTGCTGATGGACTTGTCACTGAACATGCGGGCCATCGTGTCGCAGCGGCTGATCCCCCGCCAAGACGGCAAGGGCCGCGCCGCCGTGGTCGAAATTTTGCTGAACACGCCGCTGATAGCCGACCTGGTGTTCAAAGGCGAGGTCAGCGAGATCAAAGAAGTCATGAAGAAAAGCCGCAACCTGGGCATGCAAACCTTCGACCAGGCCCTGTTCGATGCCTACGAATACCAGCACATCAGCTACGAAGACGCCCTGCGCAACGCCGACTCGTTGAACGACCTGCGTCTACAGATCAAACTGAACAGCCAGCGCGCCAAAACCCAAGACCTGGCCGCGGGCACCGAACATTTCGCGATTGTTTAAGCTTTTTATGTCCAGCACGAACCCCAAAACCTACACCACTGTTCCCGCCCAAAAAGTCGCCTTCCTCGGCCTGGGCGTCATGGGCTACCCGATGGCTGCGCACCTGGCACTGGCTGGGCACCAGGTCACGGTGTACAACCGAACAGCTACTAAATCAATAGCATTCACCGCAGAATACACGGGCACTGGAACCGTAAAACATGCTGAAACACCTCGGCTGGCCGCACGCGGGGCCGACATGGTGTTTTGCTGCGTCGGCAACGACGACGACCTGCGCGCCGTCACGCTAGGGGCCGACGGCGCGTTTGCGGGCATGGAGCCGGGTGCCATTTTTGTAGACCACACCACCGCATCGGCCGAAGTCGCCCGTGAACTGGCCGCGGCCGCCCGCACGCTGGGCCTGCGCTTCATCGACGCCCCCGTGTCCGGCGGCCAGGCCGGAGCGCAAAACGGCCTGCTGACGGTGATGTGCGGCGGCGAGCAAGCGGCGTTTGACGCTATCGCCCCCACCGCCATGGCGTTTGCACGTGCCTGCACCCGCGTGGGCGACAGCGGTGCAGGCCAGTTGGCCAAGATGGTGAACCAAATTTGCATCGCCGGACTGGTACAGGGTCTGAGCGAAGCCATCGCGTTTGGCCAACATGCCGGGCTGGACATGCCGCAGGTGCTGGACGTGATCGGCAAGGGTGCGGCGCAAAGCTGGCAGCTGGACAACCGGGGCAAAACCATGGTGGCCGACCAGTTCGAGTTCGGCTTTGCCGTGGACTGGATGCGCAAAGACCTGGGCCTGGTGCTGGACGAGGCAAAACGCAACGGCTCCCGCCTGCCGGTCACCGCCCTGGTGGACCAGTTTTACGCCGACGTGCAGCACATGGGTGGCCAGCGCTGGGACACATCCAGCCTGATCAAACGGCTGAAGTAATTCCATTTCCAAATCATTACTGTCTAGGCGTGAAGCCGCAGACAGTGCTGTAGCACGGCAAGGCGAAACAACAACGACAGGAATGATTTAGAAATGGAATAACCCCCCCAAACAAAAACGCCCGGTAGTGCCGGGCGTTTTTGCGTAATGGGTCGAAACTTAGTTCACTGGCTTGGCAGTACTGACGGGGGCCGGTTTGGGTGACAGGTCACGCAGTTCTTGCTCGCTCAAAATCTCAAACACCCGCACCACTTTTTGCACGCCGCTGATGGTGCGGGCCAGGTCGGTGGCGCTATTGGCTTCACGCAGGGTAACCCGGCCCATCAGGTAGACCACGCCACGCTCTGTGACCACCTTGAAGGTATTGGACTGCAAGTCTTTGGCATCCACCAGGGTGGCCTTGACCTTGCCGGTCACCAGGGTGTCCGACGAGCGCTGCGACAGCGACGATACGCCCAGCACACCCACTTCGTTCACCACCGAACGCACGTTTTCCACTTTCAGCACCAGCTCGTCCAGCTTTTGCTGGTCCTGGGCGGTGGGCACTTCACCGGTCAACAGCACCTGGCGGTTGTAGCTGGTCACGTTGACATGGGCGCGTTCGCCCAGCGACTGGGCAATGCGGTTGTTGGTACGCAGCTCAATGCCCTCGTCTTCCAACTGGGCACCCGAGGTGCGCCGGTCGGTCGCCACAAAGGCCCCGCCCACGGCCGCGCCGCCCAGAACCAGAGGAACGCAGGCCGACAGGCTGGAGCCCAAAACCACAGCGGTGACGGAGGACAGAAGAAAACGTTGCATGGTGACTTTCATGGATAGATCATTGGGGCGATTCAATATCACCCAGCAATTGAGAATCAACGCCGTCGCACAGGCAATGGATGACCAGCAAGTGGACTTCCTGGATGCGGGCGGTGCGGTCGTGCGGCACGCAAATGTGCACATCGGTCTCGCGCAGCGCAGCGCCCATCTTGCCGCCGCCCTTGCCGGTCAGCGCCACCACGGTCATTTCGCGCTCGTGGGCGGCTTTGATGGCTTCCAGCACGTTGGCCGAATTGCCGCTGGTGGTGATGGCCAGCAGCACGTCGCCGGGCTGGCCCAGCGCACGCACCTGCTTGGAATAGATCACGTCAAAGT
>CANFZJ010000013.1 GCA_947451445.1 Comamonadaceae bacterium | reverse complement strand
GGGCCGTCGCTGTCGCCAATTTCCAGCTCGGGCATGCACAGCTTTTGCAATGCCCCCGACGGCTCGTTGCGGATGCGGGCCAGCGTCATTTCGGCCAGCGCCGTGCCGGTGGCCATCGGGGTGGGCTGCATTACGGCGGTGACCGTGGTGCGCACCACCGAGTCGGACCCCAGCCCGTCGTACACGATGACCGACAGGTCGCGTCCCAGGACCAGGCCCGAATGCAGCACCGCGTGCACTGCGCCAATCCCGGCCAGGTTGTTGTCCACCAATACCGCCGTGGGCCGCTGCGGCAGGGCCAGCATTTTTTGCATGGACGCATAGCCAGAACGGCGGTCCAGCGCGGTGCGCTGCACGGCGCTTGTTTTTAGCGGCACACCGGCGGCCTTCAGGCTGGCGCAAAAACCGGCGTAGCGCTGGTCGGCAAAGTTGTATTCGGGCGGCGCGCCCAGAAAGCCCAGACGGCGGTGGCCCAGACGCAGCAAGCGGTCCGTGCCCATGCGGGCACCGGCCAGGTTGTCAAAGTCAAACCAGGCATCGTCGTCAGCCAGTGAGGCGCTGCGCCCATAGGCCACAAACGGCACTTTGCGGGCCTGCAGCAGCTCCAGACGAGGGTCGTGCACGCGGGTGCGCGGCACTACAAACACCCCGATATGCCGCCCGGTGATGGCCCGTTCGTAAGCTGCCAACTCGTCATGGGCTGACGCCGAGACGATCAGCAAGTCCAGTCCCGCCAAGGAAAACCGCTCGCCCATGGCCGATGCCACCTGCAAAAACTGCTGGTCGCCCAGGTCGCCCGTGGTGATGGGGAACACGATACCCACGGCGTCGGAGCGCCCCAACGCCAGGCCCCGGGCACGTGCGTCGGGCCTGTAATTGAGCCTTACCGCCGCCGCCATCACGTCCCGGCGCGTGCTTGCGGCGACCTCTGGGTAGCTATTGAGCGCGCGGCTGACTGTGGTTAGCGACAGGCCAAGCTCTTCAGCAATCCGTTTCAGTGACATTTTGGTAAGTTAGTAAGCGCTTGGCGGCGAGCGATGGTAGCCCCGGAGGGCTAAAAATCGGAGGGGCCCCATGGACCCATTCCGTTGTGGCGCGATTGTATGTTGCAATATTGCAACGAAAAAGCAAGCAGGCCGCATGCCTACCCATCTCCATTTTTGTATGGAATAGCGTAGGTTTAATCACTTTTTGAACACTGAAGAAAAGCCCGCTTTTCTATTTTGAAGGCCCTGGGTTTTTCTCTGCTGCCATAGACAAAAGGGGGGCAAAAATCGCCCAGATGGAATGCGGCGGAGTTTGTTGTTTGGTCGGCCTAACTCGGTGTTTTTTCAGGCCCTTCCCGTGCGATTTGGTAACCCGCTTGTTTCTCTGATCAGGGTAATTGCTTATCGGTACTCCATCACCGGGCTTGAAAAATACCCCCAGATTTGCAGTTCTTTACGCCTACTACAGCACAGCGCCAAATGGGCAGAGCAGGCAAATCCGAGACATCACGTAAACAAACAGGAGACTACTTTGAACCACACCAACGTTATCCGCGCAACTGCACTCGCCGCCATGGCCCTGGTTTCTGCTGCCGCTTATGCAGCGCCCAGCATCGACGCCAACATCGAATTGGACAGCAAGTACCAAAACAACGGCCGCGGCGCTTCGCAATCTGGTCGCGTTGAATTGAATGCTGGCCAAAAGCTGGGTGCAGACTACTTCATGGCTGGTCGCGCTACCTACTTGTCGCACCCCGATGGCACCACTGGCGCCGATGACTTGTGGGCACAAATGGGCAACAGCACCGCCGACATCAAACTGGGCCGTTTTGAAGCTGCCAACCTGTTCCAAACCCCTGGCGACGTGATCGTTGAGTACGCAGGTTTCTCGCCTTACCAAGCTAACTTGCTGCGCGGTCGCCAGAACGCTACCTCCAATGGAAGCGCACCATTCCATGCTGCTGCAACCTTGCAATTGGGTGGCGGTATGTCGTTTGAACTGAGCGGCGTGTCCACCAAAGGTAGCGGTTTTGCCACCGGCGTGCGCCCTGTTCTGAACTACGCCAATGGCCCTCTGCATCTGGCTGCTGGTGTGGAAGTTTTGAAGTTCAACGGTACGCCTCTGACGACTGCTGCCTCGACGACTTGCACCTTGAACCCATCTACGAACCAGTGCACGTTTGCCACCATCACGACATCGGCTACGCCTAGCGTGAGCCGTACCGGCTACGGTCTGACCGGTGACTACAATTTTGGCGCTGTTACCTTGACCGCGAACTACGCCCAAGTCAAGAATTTGCAGAACATCAAATCCAACACTTTTGGTCTGATGGCTTCCGCTGGAAACCTGACGCTGGCTAGCGTGTTTGGCAAGGGCTCGGCTTCTAATGCGGACGATAAGGTCACCACGTTCTGGGCTGCATACGCCATCCCATTCTTTGACGTGAAGGGTGCCAAGATCACCCCCGCAATCTCCCATTCCAAAGCGGGTGGCACCAACACCGCTGCAAACGCTACCGGTTTCGCTCTGCGCGTGAACTACGAGTTCTGATCGGTTGCGGCAATGACCGCCATGCCACCACGCTTTGTTCGCCAAAGAGTGGTGCGCACATCCTAAAAAACCCCGCAGGGACCGTTTTGGCTCCTGCGGGGTTTTTGTTTGGGGGCTCCATTTTTGTGCTGCCCTCTCCGTCTTTACCCTGTCCTCGGGTAAACCCAGTGTTTAATTCAAAGCGCTTTGAATTTATACTGGGTAGGCTTTATGAGCGACAAAAAAGCAGTTTGCAAAAGGTGCTTTACAGCCCCTGCAGGCTGAGCAGACATCGAACACACCAGGAGACATTTCACATGGCAATCATCACCAAAACCGCAGCCGCTGTGCTGCTGAGCATCGGCGCACTGGGCGCACACGCCGCCGGTGTCACCCTCACCATTTCTTGCGGCTCTGTGGGCCAAGACTACGAGTTTTGCAAAAAAACCAGCGATGAGTGGGCCGCCAAAACCGGTAACACCGTGAAGCACCTGAGCATTCCCCAGTCGTCCAGCGATTTGTTAGGCCTGTTCCGCCAGATGTTTGCCGCAAAATCCACCGAGGTGGACGTAATCAATGTGGACGTGGTGTGGCCTGGTATTTTGAAGGACCATCTGCTGGATTTGACCCCCTTCACCAAGGGGGCTGAAAAAGCCCATTTTCCCGCCATCGTGGCCAACAATACCGTGGGCGGCAAGCTGCTGGCCATGCCTTGGTTTACCGATGCCGGTGTTCTGTACTACCGTAAAGATTTGCTGACAAAGTACAACGAAAAAGCCCCCACTACTTGGGCTGAGTTGACTGCCTCTGCACAAAAAGTAATGGACGGCGAGCGCAAGGCCGGCAATGGCGACATGCAGGGTTTTGTGTTCCAGGCCAAGGCTTATGAAGGCCTGACCTGCGACAGCCTGGAATGGGTCTCCAGCTTCGGCGGTGGCAACATTGTGGACAGCACCGGCAAGATCACCATCAATAACGCCCAGGCTGCCAAGGCGCTGGATACGGCCGCAGGCTGGATTGGCACCATTGCGCCCACCGGTGTGCTGAACTACGCAGAAGAAGATGCGCGTGGCGTGTTCCAAAAGGGCAATGCGGTGTTCATGCGCAACTGGCCCTATGCCTGGTCTTTGAGCCAAGGCGCGGACAGTCCGGTCAAGGGCAAGGTCGGTGTGGCCGCGTTGCCCAAGGGTGACGGCGGCAAGCCTGCTGCATCATTGGGGGGCTGGCAGTTGGCGGTCAACAAGTACTCCAAGAACCCCGCCGTGGCGGCTGAATTCGTGATGTACCTGACCAGCGAAACGGTGCAAAAGTACCGTGCCATCAACGGTTCGTACAACCCAACCATCGTGTCGCTGTACAAAGACAAAGAGGTCCTGGCTGCCAACCCGTTCTTCGGCGACCTGTATGACACCTTTGTCGGCGCGGTCCCTCGCCCCGCGACGGTGACGGGGGCCAAGTACAACGAAGTGTCGGCTGCGTTCTGGAATGCCACCCACGAAGTGCTGTCCAAGAAAACCAGCGGTGCCGACAGCGTGAAGAAGCTCGAAGCCAAATTGGGCCAGATCCGTCGCGGCCCCAATTGGAACTAAGCCTCCTCCGTTGAGCCTCGGTCCGCAGCATGCCGTGCTTGCGGCGGACCGTTCTGCAACTCGTCTCCTGGAGTCGCCATGCGCACCAAAACATCTGAACTCACCCGCGAACGCACCCGCAGCGCGTGGATTTTCCTGGCCCCTACGCTGCTCGTTTTGGCGCTGGTAGCGGGCTGGCCGCTGGGCCGCACTATCTTTTTCAGTTTTACTGATGCTTCGTTGGAAGCGATTGGCGACTCCACCTACCACATGGTCGGTTTCCAAAATTACTTTGGCGAGTACGGGGTGTTCAACCTGGGCGCGGTAGAGGGTTTTTGGAACACCGACTGGGGTATGGCCATCCGCAATACCTTCAAGTTCTCGCTGTTTTCGGTGGTTACCGAAACCATGCTGGGCATCGTGTTTGCCTTGGTACTGAATGCCAACTTCAAGGGCCGCTCTTTCATCCGCGCGGCGGTGTTGGTGCCCTGGGCGATTCCGACCATTGTGTCGGCCAAGATGTGGGCCTGGATCATGCACGACCAGTTCGGAGTGATGAATGCCATGTTGAAGAGCGCTGGCATCATCGACCACAACATTGCCTGGACAGCAGACCCCCATTACGCACTCTGGTCGGTCATGCTGGTGGACGTGTGGAAAACCACGCCCTTCATGGCCCTGCTGGTTCTGGCCGCGCTGCAAATGTTGCCTACCGACTGCTACGAAGCGGCCCATGTGGACGGCATCCACCCGGTGCGGGTGTTTTTTAAGGTCACCCTGCCGCTGATCTGGCCGGCCTTGATGGTGGCGGTGATCTTCCGCTTGCTGGATGCCCTGCGGGTGTTCGACATCATTTATGTGATGACCTCCAACAGTGTGGACACCATCAGTATGTCGGGCTTTGTGCGGCGGGAAATTGTGGACAACAACTATGTGGGCTATGGCTCCGCAGCGTCCACGGTGTTGTTCCTGATCATTGGGGCTTGCACGGTGCTGTACCTGAAGCTCTCTAAAGTCGACATGACCAAGTAAGGCCCCCGCCATGAACTACCAACAACAAAAAATACTCGGCACGATCGGGCTCTACGCTCTGGTCGCGGTCATCGCCTTGTTTTGCCTGTTTCCGTTTTATTTCGCCATCGTGACCTCGCTGAAATCGGGCACGGAACTGTTCAGTACCACGCTATGGCCTGCTGAACCCTCGTTCAAGAACTACATCGCCATGTTCACGGTGTCCGAACATCCGTTTGGCCGCCACATCCTGAACTCGGTGGCCGTGTCCACCTTGGTGGTGATTGCCTCTTTGTTCCTGGGCGTGACGGCTTCTTACGCGCTGGGCCGCATCCAGTTCCGGGGCCGGGGGCTGCTGCTGCTGACGGTGCTGGCGGTGTCCATGTTCCCGCAGGTGGCGGTGCTGTCGGGCATGTTTGAGCTGATGCAGGCGATTGGTTTTTATAACCACTGGTGGGGCTTGACCTTGCCGTACATGGTGTTCACCCTGCCGTTCACCGTGTGGGTGCTGACCACTTTTGTGCGCGACCTGCCCAAAGAGCTGGAAGAGGCCGCCATCATGGACGGTTGCACCCCCTGGGGCATCATTACCAAGGTGTTTCTGCCGGTGATGTGGCCTGCACTGGTGACCACCGGCCTGCTGGCCTTCATTGCCGCCTGGAACGAGTTCATGTTCGCCCTGACCTTTGTGCTGAACAACGCCGACCGCACGGTGCCGGTGTCCATCTCACTTATCAGCGGTGCCGACAAGTATGAAATTCCGTGGGGCAAGATCATGGCGGCCTCGGTGCTGGTCACCTTGCCGTTGATCGCCTTGGTGCTGGTATTCCAACGCAAGATTGTGGGCGGCCTGACCGCAGGTGCCGTCAAGGGCTGATCCCCCGTCCATTCAAATAAACAGAAATCGTAGAGGAGACACCATGTCTGAAATTCGCTTCCGTGATGTGCACAAACGTTATGCCCCCCATTTGCCCGACACCATCCGCAAGGTAGACCTGGATATTGAAAAAGGCGAGTTCGTCGTGTTCGTCGGTCCGTCCGGCTGCGGCAAGTCCACCCTGCTGCGCATGGTTGCGGGCCTGGAGGACATCACCAGTGGTGAGTTGAGCATCAACGGCCAGCGCATGAACGAAACCCCCCCGTCGCGCCGTGGCGTGGCGATGGTGTTCCAAAGCTACGCGCTGTACCCGCACATGAGCGTGTACGACAACATGGCCTTTGGCCTGAAGCAGGCCAAGACCGACGCCACCACCGTCGAGCAGCGCGTCAAAAAGGCGTCCAAGATTCTGCAGCTGGACCCGCTGCTCAAGCGCCTGCCCAAAGAGCTGTCCGGTGGCCAGCGCCAGCGGGTGGCGATTGGCCGCGCCATCGTGCGCGAACCGGATGTGTTCTTGTTCGACGAACCGCTGTCCAACCTGGACGCCTCGCTGCGCGTGCAAACCCGGCTGGAAATCGCCAAGCTACACAAAGACATCGGCACTGCCAGCATGATCTACGTGACCCACGACCAGGTGGAAGCCATGACCCTGGCCGACAAGATCGTGCTGCTCAACGCCGGCGAAGCCGTGCAGCGCGACGGCAGCGTGGCCCAGTGCGGCGCGCCGCTGCAGCTCTACCACCACCCGGTGAACAAGTTTGTGGCCGGTTTCATCGGTAGCCCGAAGATGAACTTTGTGGCCGGTCGCCTGGTGAGCGCCAACAAGGGCGAGGCCGTGGTCAACGTAGCTGATGTGCAGGTTCATGCCATGGTCGATGCGTCCCGCCTGGCGGCCAACAGTCCGGTCACGCTGGGCGTGCGCCCCGAGCACGTGCAAATCGTGCCACCGGGCGGGCCCAATGTAGTCACGGGCTTGGTGGCCTTTTTGGAGCAACTGGGCGAAGCCAGCTACATCTACGTGCGCTTGGCCGGTGGCGAACTGGTCACCGTGCGCGAAAGCGGCCAGACCAGTTGCAGCGTGGGCAACCCGGTGCACCTGCACTTTCCGGCGCACTGCATGCATTTGTTTGATGAAAATGAAGTCGCCTCCAAGCGCACCACGCCCACGGAGATACTGGGTCTGCCGTTGGTGGCTGGCGTGTCGATCTCACACGCCACGACCCACGGCTAAACGGGCTGACGGGCTGCAGCCCGTTTAACCGCAAAAGAGCTGCTAGCGCATATGGAATAAGCGCTAGCAGCTCTTTTTTTAATAGCGAAGCGTCAAACTTCCAAGTTGTCGATCAAACGCGTGCTGCCCAGCCGGGCTGCGCCCAGCAGCACCAAGGGCTCGTCTACGGCCTCTGGTGGCAGCAGGTCGCTGCGGCGGCGGGCGACCAGGTAGTCGGGGGCCCAGCCCCGGGTGCGCAAGGCTTCCATGGCATGCGCTTCCAGGGCAGGGATGTCGGTTGCGCCCGCGCGCAGGGATGCGGCCATGGCTTGCAGGGCTTTGGACAACTGCACCGCCTCGGCGCGCTCCGCCGGGCTCAGGTAGCCATTGCGCGACGACAGGGCCAGGCCGTCGTCGGCCCGGCGGGTGGGGCCCGCCACCACGTCAATCGGCAGGGCGAATTGCTGCACCATGCGGCGGATCACCATCAGCTGCTGGTAGTCCTTCTGGCCGAACACGGCGGTGCGGCGGCCTTTGGCTTCGGAGAACACGCAGCCAAACATCTTCAGCACCACCGTGGCTACGCCGCCGAAGAAACCGGGGCGGAACTGGCCCTCCAGCAGATCGGCCAATGCAGGCGTGGGCAGCACTTTGAAGGTCTGTGGCTCGGGGTACAGCTCGCGCTCGTTCGGGGCGAACAGCACATCGCAGCCCGCAGCCTGCAGCTGGGCGCAGTCGCTGTCCCAGGTGCGGGGGTAGCTGTCAAAGTCTTCGTGCGGCAAGAACTGCAGGCGGTTGACGAAGATGCTGGCTACCGTCACATCGCCCAGCGGCTTGGCCTGGCGCACCAGGGCCAGATGGCCCTCGTGCAGATTGCCCATGGTGGGTACAAATGCGGGGTGCTCAAAAGCGGCCAAATGGGCGCGCAGCTCGGCAATGGTGTGGGCGATGAACATCGAAAAACGCGAAAAAAATTACCAGGCGTGCTGGTTGTTGTTCGGAAAACTGCCATCTTTCACGGCGCGTACATAGGCCTCCATGGCCCCGCGCACGCTGGTGGCGTCGTCCATGAAGTTGCGCACAAAGCGGGCCATTTTGCCCAGGTTCATGCCCAGCATGTCGTGCAGCACCAGCACCTGGCCCGCGGTGTCCTTGCCCGCGCCGATGCCGATCGTGGCGCAGTGTTGCAGGGCGGTGGTCAGCTCGGCGGCCAGCGCGGCGGGCACCATTTCCAGCACCAGCATGGCGGCCCCGGCGTCTTGCAGCGCGTGGGCGTGTTGGCGCAGGGTGGTGGCCGCGGCGTCGGACTTGCCCTGTACCCTGTAGCCACCCAGGGCGTGCACGGTTTGCGGCGTCAGCCCCAGGTGGGCGCAGACGGGGATGCCGCGTTCCACCAAAAATTGCACGGTGTCGCTGGTCCAGCCGCCGCCTTCGAGCTTGACCATGTGGGCCCCGGCCTGCATCAGCACGGCGGCGCTGCGCAGGGCCTGCTCGCGGCTTTCGTGGTAGCTGCCAAACGGCAGGTCGGCGATGACCCAGGCGGTGGCCTGGGTACGGCGCAGGCCACGCACCACGCTTTCGGTGTGGTAACGCATGGTCTCCAGGCTGACGCCCACAGTGCTGGCCAGCCCCTGGCAGACCATGCCCAGCGAGTCGCCGACCAGCAGGCATTCGACCCCGGCGGCGTCGGCTACGGCGGCAAAGGTGGCGTCGTAGGCGGTCAGCATGGTGATTTTGTCGCCGCGCTCGCGCATTTCGGCCAGCCGGGGCAGGCTGATGGGCTTGCGCTGCCCCGGGTTGCTGGTGGGCGGCAGCGTGCCGTAAGGCGAAGCGTTGAGGGTGGTGTTGGGGGGAGCTTCGGTCATGGCAAATCCTTGTTCACTTCGACCGCATTGGCGGCCAGCGGGCCGACCAGGCCCAGGCGGGCTTTGAGCGACTGGGGTTGGCCGGTCAGGATTGTGGCGTAGTTGGTGGTGTTGGACAGCACTTTTTTCACGTAGTCGCGGGTCTCGGTAAAGGGCACGTTTTCGGCCCAGATGGCGGCCTCCAGCACCGGGCCGTTGCGCCACACGCGGGGCCGTCCGGGGCCGGCGTTGTAGGCGGCGGCGGCCATCGGCATGGAGCCAGAAAAGTCGTCCAGCACCAGCTTGAGGTAGCCGGTGCCGATGGCGATATTGGTTTCACGGTCGTTCAACTGGTCGGGGGTGAAGCTGGTCAGGCCGATTTTTTTGGCCGTCCAGCGCGCGGTGGCGGGCATGACCTGCATCAGGCCGGACGCGCCCACGCCGGAGCGGGCGTCCATGATGAAGCGCGATTCCTGGCGGATCAGGCCGTAGACGTAGGCCGGGTCCAGGTTGATGTCGCGGGCCCGTTTGACCACCGCGTCCTGGAACGGCATGGGGAAGCGCTGGCCGAAGTCCATCACGCTGCGGGTGCGCTCGCTGGTGTTGATGCAGCGGTCCCACACTTCGCGCTGGCAGGCCAGGTCGGCGGCGGCCAGCAGTTCGCGGTCGGTCATGCCGCCACGGTCGTGCAGATTGGTGCTGTAGTTCCATTCGCGGTTGCCTTCGCTGCGCAGGCCCAGCTGGATGGCGGCCAAGGCGCGGGCCAGGCCGGGGTTGGCCCGTGCGGCGGTCTTTTCATCGGCGCTGGGGGCGGGCGGGCGCGGTGGGGCGGTGATCTTTTGGCCCAGCTCTTCCAGCGCCAGCTGTTCGTAGAAGCCGCGCACCCCGGCAATGCTGTCCAGCAGGCGCTTGGGTTCTGCCAGGTCCAGGTCTGACTTGGCCAGGGCTTGCAGGGCGCGGGCACGCCAGTACACCCAGGTGGCGTCTTTTTGCGCTTCCGGGCCCATGGCGTGGGTGGCGCTGGCCACGTCTTTCCAGCGGCCCAGGCGCAGGGCGCTGCGCACCTTCCAGGCCAGCATCTCGTCGGTCAGGTCGCTGTCCTGGGTGACTTTGCCGTAAGCGTCCATGGCGGATGGCGACAGGCGCATGGCGGCCTGCTTGCCGATCACGCCCCAGGTCCAGTTGCGTTCTTCGGTGTTCAGCTGGCTGGCCCACTTGTTGTCCAGCAGCGCCGCAGCGTTGTCGCTGTCGGTGGTGGCCAGTTTGATGATCGCCAGCATCACCAGTTCTTTGCGGGCGCGTGACAGTGCTACCACCTTGCTGGCCAGGAACTTGGTCGGGTTGTCGTTCAGCTCGGCCACCAGTGGCAGCGACTCGGGGGCGACCATCTCTACTGCTTTGGCGGCCACGCGGGGGCGGTTGGCCTCTACCGCCATGCGGGCCTTGCGCCAAACATCCAGCGGACTGAACTTTTTGGCCGCCAACAGCTGGCTGGCGGCCTGGGTGCAGCCGTCGTCCTGGTCGCGCTGGGCGTACCAGTTCTTGCGCACTTCGTCGGCCAGGGCGGGCGGGGTGTCGGCACCCCCTTTGATCTGGTCGATCAGCAGGGCGTAGCAGCGCACTTCGCGGTCATCGGCCATGCGGTAGCGGGTGTATTCGTCGGCAAAGGTGGTCCAGTCGCGGCGCTGGCCCAGCAGCAGCAGCCAGTCGTTGCGCAGCCGGTCCTCTTGGTAGGTGCCGGGGTAGCGGGCGCTGAAGGCTTGCAGGTCCAGCGCGGTCATGTCGTCCAGCCGCAGGCGTTGCTCCCAGTAGGCAGCCCAGGGCTCCAGAATGTGGCCTTGGGCCAGCGGTAGCAGGGCCGTCACCCGCTTGCGGTCGCCGCGTTTGAAGGACTGCTGCATCTCCAGAAGGGTGGCATCCCCTTGCGGATCGGGTTTGGCTTGGCTGCAGGCGGCGCTGGAGAAAACCAGGCTCAAGGCGAGCGTTAACGATGTCAAAATGGCTGGGGATTTGGCTGAAAATTGCATGTGGGGGATTATGGACAACTCAATGTGGACAACTCAATGAATGACCGGGCCCAGGACAAAAAAGCGCTGCGTGCAGCCCTTGTGGAACAACGGCTGGAGCTGCCGGACCGCTTGGAGCGTGCGGATCTGCTGCAGCGTGTGATGCGCATCTGGCTGGTGGGCCGCCCGGACACCGTCATCGGTGCGTACTGGCCGATCAAGGGCGAATTCGACCCCTTGCCCGCCCTGCACCGCTGGAAGGAAGACGGTGAACTGCTGGAAGGCCCCCAGCTCAAGCGCATTGGCCTGCCCGTGGTCAACAAGCTGCACAAAACCATGACCTTCCACGCCTGGTACCCCGGTTGCCCCATGGAAGAAGACGCCTACGGCATCCTCAAGCCCAAAGACACCGAGCTGATCGTGCCCACCCTGTTGTTTGTGCCCTGCGTGGGCTACGCGGCCGGGGGCTATCGGCTGGGCTACGGCGGCGGTTTTTACGACCGCATGCTGGCCACGCTGGAGCCCAAGCCGTTCACCGTGGGGCTGGGCTACACCCAGGGGTATCTGGACGACTTCGAGCCCGAGCCGCATGACGTGCCGCTGGACGCCATCCTGAACGACAACGGGGTAGTGTGGCCGGTATAGGCTAGGCATAAAAATGGCCTCTAGCGCATATTCCACCTGCGCAGGCAGCTATTTTTAAGATAGCAATCAAAGTTTTAATCCAGGCCGTCCACCGTATCCGGGTCCGGCCCGTCGCCAATGGCGGTGCGGGTGGCCTGGGCCTGTAGCAGCAGCCAGGCGCAAAAGGCCTTGATCTCGGGCCGGGCGGCGCTGCGCGGGCCGACCACCAGCCAGTAGGCCAGGGGCGAGTCCAGCCGCATGTGGGGCAATATTTCTACCAAATCGCCGCTGGCCAGGCTGTCGGCAATCAGCGGCATGCGGGCCAGGGCGATGCCTTGGCCGGTCAGCGCCGCTTGGGCGATCTGGTGGGCGTAGTTGAAGTACATCCAGCGCTTGGGCTCCACCTTGCCCAGCTGGTGCGCTTCCAGCCAGCGCCGCCAGGACAGGGTTTCCAGGTTCATGTGGCGGTGCGAGTCGCCTGCCTCCACCAGGGTGAAATGCGCCAGGTCTTCGCCGCGCTGCAGCGGCTGGCCCGCCTTGAGCAGCCAGGGGCTGGCCACGGGGGTGAGCTGTTCGCCAAATAGGCGTACCGCACCGGGCTGTACGTTGTCGGGCGTGGTGTAGCGCAGCGCCAGGTCTACGTCGGCAGTGTCCAGGTCCACCACGGTGTCGGTGGCGTCGATGCGGATGTCGATGTCGGGGTATTCGGTCTGGAAGGCCTCCAGCCGGGTGATCAGCCACATCGACGCAAACGAGGCCCAGGTGCTGATGGCCACGCTTTTGCGCCCTGCGCTGCGCCGGATCATGCGCACCGCGGCGTCCAGCTGGTCCAGCGATGGCACCACCGTGCGCATCAATTGCGCGCCAGCGCCGGTCAGCTCCACGGCCCGGGTGTGGCGCAAGAACAGCGGCACGCCCACCTCGTCTTCCAGTGCCTGGATCTGGCGGCTGACGGCGGACTGGGTCAGCGCCAGCTCTTCGGCGGCAGCGCGAAAGTTCAGGTTGCGGGCCACGGCCACAAAGGCACGCAGCTGGCCCACGCCGATGGGGCGGGTGCGTAAATGGGTTTGGCTGGGTTGCATCGGCTCCATCGATTCATGCGGTTTGGGAATCAATAGCCTAACCCGTTTTCATTGGACCGCAAAGGTTCTGGCGACGATGATTCATCCATACATTGAATTGGAGAACCCCATGACCGCATCCCTGAACCTGCAATCGTCCCTGTCTGCCTCGGCGCTGGCGGAATGCTGGAAGCTGGACGCGGGTCATGCCACCACCTTGCAGCCGCGCCAGCCCGGTGTGCTGCGTGTGACCCAGGGCCGCATCTGGGCCACGGTGGACGGGCCGCACGCGGGCCACACCTCGGTGCTGGGCGACCACATCCTGCAAGTGGGCGACCAGTTCACGCTGCAGCCCGGCCAGCGCATGGTGGTGGAGTCGCTGGACGCGGCCAGCCCGGTGTACTTC
The DNA here is from genome assembly GCA_947451445.1 of Comamonadaceae bacterium. Taxonomy (GTDB): domain Bacteria; phylum Pseudomonadota; class Gammaproteobacteria; order Burkholderiales; family Burkholderiaceae_C; genus Rhodoferax_B. Next base: position 8,839 of record CANFZJ010000013.1, on the reverse strand, counting down.
GTCTGGGAGCCGCTGGCCCAGGGGCGGCCCGCCCGCACGCCAAAGCACCGTGCTGCGCTGCAGCCGGGTTGGGTCGCGTAGCTATATATTTAATAGCTGCTAGCGCACAGCCTACCTGCGCTGGAGGCTGTTTTTATGCGGAAACGTCAAATCGGAAGCTAGACGCGGTAACTCCGCCGAACATCGCCTCTTCGTGGTACACGCAGGTGGCCGGGTCGGCGTAGGCGGCGCCCACGGCCACCATCAGCGGCAGCAAGTGCTCTTCGCGCGGATGGGCCATGCGGGCCGACGGGGCGCTGGCCCAGTCCAGCAGGCGCTGTTCGCGCTCGGCCGGGGCGGCGGCAACGGTGGCTTGCAGCCAGTCGTCAAATGCCTTGGATGGTGCTTTGGCCTGCGGGCCGAACGCGCGCAGGTTGTGGTAGCTCAGGCCGCTGCCCACGATCAACACGCCCTCGTCACGCAGCGGGGCCAGCGCCCGGCCCAGCGCCAGGTGGGTGGCGGGGTCCAGCCCGCGCTTTAACGACAGCTGCAGCACGGGTACGTCGGCCTGCGGGTACACCACCACCAGGGGCGCAAACGTACCGTGGTCAAAGCCGCGTTCGGCGTCCAGCGCAGCGGGCAGCCCGGCAGCGGCGACCAGTTCCACCACGCGCTGCGCCAGTGCCGGTGCGCCGGGAGCGGGGTAGACCACCTGGTAGGTGTGGGGCGGAAAGCCACCGTAGTCGTACAGCATGGGAGGCTGCGGGTTGGACATGGCGGTGAAGGCGGTTTCTTCCCAGTGGGCCGAAATGCAGAGCACGGCTTTGGGGGTGACGCCGATCTGGCGCGGCATGTCGGCCAGCGACGCGGCCAGGGTGCGCATCATCGGGCGCATGTCTTCCATCCACGGCCAGGGGCCGCCGCCGTGGGATATGAAGTAGGTGGGGAGGGTGGTCATATTTTGTGTGGGGGGAAGGGGAGTGCGTTTTATATCCCAGACCCTGCCGCCGCCCCAGTTTTGCCCAGCATACCCTTGTGGATGGTGGTGATGGATGCTATATGTTTTATAGCTGCTTGCGCAGGTGAAATATGCGCTAAAGGCTGTTTTGGTCGGTAATGCCGTCTGCCAGCATGCCCAGTGCTGGCAGGCTGGGGAACAGGGTGTACAGCGTGCCCCGGGTGGTGACGAACGGGGTGAAGCCGGTGACCGCGGTGCCGCCGGGAATGTCGAAGCTGCCGCCGTGGCCTTCGTGGTTGCCGACGATCGGGTCTTTGGCGTCGCCCCGGATGGCGGTGCCGAAGGGGTTTTTGTTGCCCCATTCGGCCACCAAATGTTCAAACTGGTCTTCCAGGCTGGCGCAGAAGAACAGGCCGAGCAGGCCGCGTTCTTCGTGGGCGGTGGCGTCTGAAAACGCCGGGCCGTAGGGGATGCCCCGGCGCAGCAGTGTGCGTTTACGGAACGGCACCACCGGGTCGCTGCGCGGGTTCATGCGGCGGATGTGGGCGCCAAAGGGGCAGCCCAGGCCTTGTGTGTCCAGGCTGAAGTCGAGGTCGTTCAGCCCGGCGTTGCTGCGGGGCGTGTGGCCCGGTGGGGTGTCGGGCGCGCTGGCGCTGACCACCTGGCCGTCGTCCCAGCGGCCCAGCAGCTTGGCGCGCACGTATTCTGGCGGGCGTTGCAGGGTGGCGGCGGTCTGGGCGACAAAGTCGCGAAACGCCACCTCGTGCTGCTGCATTTTGCGAAACACCGAAAAGCTGCTGTCGGCAAAAAACCGCCGCACCGGCGCGGCCTCGGAGGCGAGCAGCCAGTGGTTGTAGTCCTCGTCGTTGGGGTGGCCCAGCAGGAATTCGCCCGGTGCGTGGTATTTGACCGGCACCACCTGGCCCTCGGGCGGCTGGCGGTGCGGGTGGATGCCGGTTATCAGCGGGTTGGTAATGCCGTCCAGAAAGCCGAAGTGCACGCGCCGGGCCTGGGTGTGGTGCGCCAGGTGCTGGCCGTGCAGCGGGGTTTGCCAGCCTGGCGCGGCAAAGGCGCTGCCGCTGAGGGTTTGCAGCGTAGCGTGGTGGGCGTCCAGCGCGGCCCGGCTGTCGGCGTGCAGGGCCAGCAGCACGTGGGCGGCGTGGGGCGCAAAGGCGCCGTCCCACAGCTCGGCCGCGCTGGGGCCGGTGTCGGCCAGGCGGTGCGCGGCGCGGCGCGGTGCGCCCTGGGTAAAGGCCGGGGCGCGGTCTTGCAGGATGCGCTGGTAGGTGGTGGGCAGGCCGAGTTGTTGCAGGCCGGCAAAGCTGAGGCCGATGCTGACCGGGCAGCGCTGCGGAGCGCGCTGGTGGATGTCGTCTTGCGACGTGTCGGCGGACACCAGCCAGCCGCCGTCCAGCAGGGCGCGCAGAAACTGGCGGGTGGCGTCGGGCTGCTGCACGGTCAGCAGCAGATAGCGGCAGTGGTCGAATTTGTAGCCGTTGACCACCAGCTTCTGGATGGCGGTTTTGCCCAGGGCCATCATGCGGCTCCCTTGATTTTGTCTACCGTTTGCATCGGGTAGGCGCTGTAGAAGTAGCGGCCTGCCGGGGGGCGGTTGTAGCGGCGGATGGTGTCGATGAATTCTTTGGGGAATTTGGCCACGGGCAGCGGCGGCGCGCCTTCGATGTGCTCCAGCAGCAGGTCAAACAGCGGGCCGATCTGCAACGCAAAGTGTTCGATGTAGGCGTCAAAGTCGCCATCAAACACGGTGTGCAGGGCCAGCAGGTTGTCGTTGTCCATGAACTCGAACCAGGCAAAGTGCACGTGGCGCGACTGCTCTAGCCGCAGTTCGATGCGCGGCGCGCCGTAGGCGATGACTTTTTTTAGCGCCTCGGCGTGCTCGGCGACCGGTTTTTTGATGGGCATCACCACGTTCAGTGGCTGCTGGATGGTGCGTTTGTCCACGGTGAACTGCAGCGGGTAGCGGACGCAGCTGAAACCGCCGTCTTTTTCCAGCGGGCGCACGGCCCCGGTGACCTCGTCCAGCGTCTGGGCCAGGCCGGGTAACAGCAGCACCTGTTGCACCACGGCGCAGACCAGGGGCGTGGCGATGTGCTGGCCCAGGCACTGGTGCAGGTGGTCGCCCGGCGTGCCGCCAAAGATGAGGCTGGCGTCACCTGGTGTGGCGGCACCCATGGCCAGGATGGCGATGGCCCCGGCGGGGATGGTGGTGTCGCCAAAGGTGACTGCCGTGCGTAGCTCTCGGGCCAAGAATGGCACGGGTGGTTGCTGGCGCAGTACGTCCGTAACCATGGCGGCCAGGGTGGTGTCGGCGGGGTGGGTTGTCAGCTGCAGTGCGGCGGCCTTGGCTGCATCCATGCGCCGCAGGGCAAAAAACTGGCCGATGGCGATGCTGATGCTGGCCTGTACGTTGCCAATAATGCCGGTGATGGCGCCCACCACAAACGCGGCCAGCTCGGTGCCGGAATAGGGCGATGCGCACTTGGCCAGCCGTTGCAGCACCGGTTCAAAGCCGGTGAGCGCGGGGTGAAAGGCCTGCAGTTCTTGCAGCTCTTTGTCCAGGGCCTGGCGGTCATCGCATTCTTTTTCGGTAATGGGGGCTTGGTATTGGTCGATCAATTGGGCGCTGCGCACCAGCAACGCGCCCATGGCGGCTACGGCCTCGGGCAGCGTGCCGGGGCTGGTGGCAAAGTGGCGGCCCAGAATTTGGTAGTTCAGGCCCCGGTAGGCTTTGCGCATGCTTTGCTCCAGCAGGCCAATGTCCGACTGGGCGAAGCCGAACAAAAAGCCCACGAAGCGCAGCGCTGCCTGTTCGGCTAAGTACACCAGGTCGAACTGGCGGGTTTTGAGCGGCAGTACCGACGCCACTTTGAATGCCGCCTGGGACAGCACCGCGATGGGGCCCGGGCTGTATTTGAAGACGGTCATGGCCAGCGTGCGCTGTGCCAGGTGCTCGTCCTGGCGGGGGCTGGGCTGGTCTTTGTCCAGCCCCAGCATGAAGGTGCCGCTGCCCAAGGCCAGGTAGGGCCGGTTGCTGAAGGCTGCGCTGTCGGTCAGTGCGCGCTGGATATGGGCAGGGTTGGTGAGCAGGTAGACCTGCTGGTGGAAGGTGGAGTCACCGGGGTCGGTGGCACGAAACTTGGTGTCGGCCCGGCTGGTGAAGTGCAGTATCCGCTGCGCGTGTGCCAGCTCTTGGTACAGCGCGGGCCGTTGCTGTTCGCTACTGAGCCAGCGGTACAGCAGGCGGGTTTGCTGGGACGCGGAATGGCTGGCTGCGTCAAATGTGTCGAGTAGGGGGGCCATGGCTGCTCCTGGTGGGCAGCCCCTGGGTGCTGCTTTGTCTACGCGGGTGTGGTGGTGTGGGCTGGCTGGAGCGCGGCCAGCAGGGCATTCGCCACCTGAACGTCGCGAGTGTAGAAACCTTCTGTTACCTTGTCATACTCTATTTTGAGGACACGGTAGGCGTCTGGCTGCCGCCCTTGCGAGGCCCACAGGCGGGCCAGGCTGGTGGCGCTGCGCAGGGCAGCCCCCGCGTGCTGGTGGGTGTGGGCGAAGGCCAGTGCGCCTTCCAGCCAGTGCTGTGCTTCCAGACTGCGGTCGTGGCCGTGTTGTGCGGCGGACTGCAGGATGAGGTCGCCCGTCAGGCGGCGCACCTCGGCCTCGTAATAGTGTTCTTGCACCCGACTGAGCAGCTCAAACGCCTCGGCCAGCACGGCCAGGCCTTCGTCGGGGCGGTCGGCGCGGGCCAGGCCTTCGGCTTGCAGGGCTAGGTACAGGGGGCGGGTGACGACCGCGCCGGTCGATACCCATAGGCTGTAAGCCTGGCGCATTTTTTCGGCTCCGGCATGGGGGTCGGCCAGTTCGGTCATGGCGCTGCCCACCAGCAGCTGTGCGTAGGCCAGCCAGACCACAAAGCCGCCTTCCTGGCAGATGTCGAGGGCGCGCTGGGCGGTTTGCAGCGCTTGCAGGGTTTCGCCGCGCAGCAGCTGGACCGATGCGCAAAACGCCAGCGCCGCACCCATGCTGAACTTGTGCTCCAGCTGCTCGGCCAGGGCCACGCCCTGTTGGGCGCGGGCCAGGGCTTGGTCGGGCTTGCCTGCGGCCCAGAGCGCCCAGGCTCCGTAGCTCAGGCACATCACGCCAGGGTCTTGCACCATGTTGGGGTGGTGCTGTAGGGGGTCGTAGGCGCTCAGGCACGTGTCAAACAGGGCGGTGGCCGCGTTGAATTCGCCTTGGTGGAACAGGATGTTGCCTATCGCCCATTGCAGCTGGATCTTGCGTGCGGGCTCGGCGGTCGGGCCCAGCATGGCCGACGTTTGCCGGGCAATGACATGGGCGCGGCCAAAGTCGGCGCGCATGAAGTGGTAGCCCTCCAGGCCCAGCAGGGTTTTGAGTTGGGCGTTTTCGTCGCCGGCCCGTTGGCAGAGTTCGGCGGCCCGTTCGTAGGCCAGGCCCACGGGGTCGGCTCCGTAGCCCTGCGTGGTGATGAGTTGCCCGGCCAGCATCAGTTGCAAACGGAGTTCGGTGCGCTCCCGCTCAGGGGCAGGGGGGAGGCGCGTCAGCAGGCCCAGGCCGTTGCGCAGATGGTTGATCGCTTCCATATGGGCCGAGCGGCCTGCGGCGCGGCGGGCGGCGCGTTCCCAGTATTCCAGTGCCTGGGCGTCGTTGCCGGACTGGGCAAAGTGGTAGGCCAGCAGTTCGGGTTCGTTGTGGGCCAGGTCCAGGAACTGCTCGCGCACGACGTTGGCGATGGTCCGGTGCAGGCGTTTGCGGTCGCGTTCCCACAGAGAGCCATAGGCCGCGTCGCGCACCAGCGCATGCTTGAAGTAGTAGCTGGCGTGGGTGGCGGCACCTTTTTCGACCACCAGGCCGGAGCGCACCAGGGCGGCGAGTTGGGCGGGCAGGTGGTTCAGCCCAATGGGTGAGGTTTCGTGGGCCAATATCGCTTGCAGCAGGGGCAGCGAGAATTCGCGGCCAATGGTGGCCCCCACCTGGGCGACCTGTTTGGCGCTGGCCAGACGGTCCAGCCGGGCCATGAGTAGGCCCTGGATGGTGGTGGGCACGGCAAACCGGGCGACCAGGGCCGCGTCTGCGCTGTGGGCCTGCACCCCCAGGTCTACCACCATGCGGGCCGACTCTTCAATGAACAGCGGCACACCGTCGGCTTTGTCTGCCAGCAGCTGAACCATTTCACCGGGCACGCTGGCCGGGCCGCAGGCGGACAGGATCATGGCCCGCGTAGCCTCAGCCGACAGGCCTTTGAGCGGCACCTCGTGGACGGCAAAGCCGGGGTCGTGCGGAGGGGGCTGCTCGGTGCGCAGCGTGACCAGCAGCAGCAGCGGGGCCTGGGTGGCCTCGGCGACGACGCGCAAAACGAACTCTTTGGTGGACGGGTCGATCCACTGCAGGTCTTCCAGTACCAGGCAGACCGGGCCTTTGCGGGTTTCGTGCAGCAGCCAGGCGACCAGTACGTCCAGGGTGCGCTGGCGTTGGCGCTCGGCCGACAGTTTGGGCGGCGGCAGCAGCCCGTCGGTGGGTACGGACAGCAAGGCGGCTACCAGCGTCAAGCCATCGTCGGCGGTCAGCTCGGCGGGGAGGTGGCTGCGGATTTTGTCGATTTTGTGGCTGGCCGCGTCATCGCCCTGCAGCCGCAGCCGGTGGCGCAGCAGTTCAATCAAGGGGTGGAATGGGCTGTGCGCGTGCGCGGGTGTGCAGCGGCATTCCACTGCGCTGTAGCTGCGGACTGCGAGCCCTCGGCGGAACTCATTGACCAGCCGTGATTTGCCCATGCCCGCTTCGCCCGACACCAGTACCGACTGCAGGCCACCGGCTTTGACCTGCGCCCAATCGGCCTCGATCAGGCGCAGCTCTGCGTCGCGGCCGACAAACGGGGTGCGTGCCGGGGCTCCGTCGCGCCAGGGAATGGCGCGGTCTTGTGTCTCGCCCAGTACCACGTAGGCCGTGGTTTCCAGTGCAAAGCCCTTCAGTTGGGGGAGTGCGTTGAGTTGCTCGAAGACAAACTTGTCTTTCACGATCTGCCGGGTCGAGTCGCTGGCGACCAGCGTGCCAGGCCGTGCGATGGACTGCAGCCGCGCCGCCAAGTGCAGTGATACGCCGATGGGTTGCCCGGCTTTGACCACCACATTGCCAGTGACCACGCCGATGCGCACCTGCACGCCCAGCTGGGCGACGGCCTGCAAAATCTCCAGCCCGGCCCGCAGCGCGCGCGCTACCGAGTCCTCGTAGGCCAGCGGAATGCCGAAGTAGCACATCATGCCGTCGTCGCCTTGCGGGTTGTCCGACACGCCACCCCAGCGCGCCACGATGCCTGCGCAGGCGGCGTGGTAGCTGTCCAACATGTCGCTGTAGCGCTCTGCGCCCCATACGCCCAGCAGCCGGGTGGAGTCCACCAGATCGCAGAACATGGCGGTGACCTGGCGCAGGTGGTCGCCCAGCACGGGGCGGTCGGCAGCGGGCTGCAGCACCAGTGCGGCATCGCCGTACAGCGTGGGGGCCCAGCGGCGGCCGCTGGTGTCCGAGCTGTGCAGCCGGTCTGCCTTGGACTGGTGCACGGCGACCCCCAGCGTAGCGCCACGGGACAGGCTGCGGTACAGCGCCAGCAGGCAATCCAGGTGGCCGGGCGTGCCGCTGGGGTCGGCCAACACCAGTACGGGGGCACCCCGCCTGCATGCGGTGTGCAGCCAAGTCGTCTGGGCGTGCCGGTGTTGGACGGGCCCTGCGGCGTTGTCGTACACCAGCAGCTGTGCTGTTTTGGACTGGCGGGCCAGGTCATGCCACGTCATGGAGGGGCGGGCGGTCGTGTCTTGGCCGGGCAGGGGCGTGTCCATCGGGCCGATGCAGTGCACCACGTCATGGGCGTCGGCCTCGCGCAGCAGCTGGGCCCGTTCCAGCGTATGGGCTTGCAGGGTGGTGGTTACCAAGCCTTCGGCGTCTTGCAGCCGGGCGGCCAGTCCGCTGGCGTACGCCATGTGTGCGGGGGTGCAGCCGCTGCCGTGCAGCAGCAGCACCTGGAGTGTTTCCCGGTGCTGGTCTACACGGGGGGCGGGCTGCAGCGTGGCATCGGACAGGATGCGCCGGGCGATCTGAAACTTTTCGCCCAGGTAGTGGTTGCCATCAAAGGCCAGTTCCCAGGCAATACCCAGCAGGCTGGCGTCCAGTTGCAGGCTGATTCCACGCGACGGGCTGTGCAGCAGCGTCTGGCGGACGGCTTCGGGAAACAGCTGGGTAAACAGGTCGGTCCCATACCCTTGGGGCGCGGCGGCGTAGGCGGGGCAAGGCTCGGTAAAGGCTTGCAAAACACCGGTGGCCAGGGGCATGCTGGCAATGCGGCCCAGCGCGCGACCATCGGACAGCGCCATGGTGATGACCATGCCATCCAGCTGAACCGTGAGCGTTAAAGCGCTGGTTTCAAAGTTGTTCACGGGTGGGTCTCGTGCGGTCTTTTACCAAGGGAGTCCGGCCCGCTCGGGCATTTGCAACACCACGTTGGAGGCCGGGTAGGCCACGCAGGGCAGGATGTAGCCGTCGGCCTTTTCTTCCAGACTCAGGCCCGGCCATGCGATTTGGTAGCTTACTTGCCCACTGAGCAAGCGGCATATACATGTGCGACAGGTGCCGTTGCGGCAAGAGCTGGCCAGCAACAAACCCGCCTGCTCCGCCGCCACCAGCAAAGGCCGATCGGGCGGGGCATCAAAGTGCTCTGCCGCTGGGGCGAGGCAAGCTTTGTAACAGGTTGCTGTGGGATGCATATGTAAAGCTGAGTTTAGTCGGAGGCCACTCTGCTGCAAAGGGGGCTCGGTTTGCGGCGACAATCCCTGTCCCCTGAAATATTTATAGGACTTACGCTGCGCCGCCCTGTGCCGC
>CANFZJ010000012.1 GCA_947451445.1 Comamonadaceae bacterium | reverse complement strand
CGCCTGGCCAGCCCCCACGCCGCCCTGCAGCTGGAGCCCACCGACCTGGTCGCGTTGCTGCAGGAAACCATAGCAGCCCACGCAGATGCAGGCTGCGTAAACCTGTGTTTTGATGCAGAACTTCCCGCGTGGCCCGTGGACCGCATGCGCTTGCGCTTGCTGCTGCGCAACCTGCTGGACAACGCCCGCAAACACGGCCAGCCGCCGATAGACGTGGCCCTGGCCCGCACCGCCACCGGCCTGCAGCTGCGCGTGCGCGACCACGGCCCCGGCGTGCCCTTGGACGCCCTGGCGCAACTCAGCCAGCCCTTTTACCGCCCCGACGCCGCCCGCCAACGCAGCACCGGCGGCGTCGGCCTCGGCCTGTACCTGTGCCGACTGGTGGCCCAGGCGCACGGCGGCACGCTGACACTGCGCCCCGCCCAGCCGGGGCTGGAGGCGGTGGTGGAGCTGCCTTAACCAGACTCTGACCGGCCCAGCATGGTTTGCGCCCAGCCGGGTAGCGGATGCACTTTGGCCTGGGTCCAGCCCGGTTTGGCCACCGCCACCATAGTGTGGGTGCCAGGCGCAACGCCATGGGCGTCGTACAGGACGGATGCATCTGCTTTGCGCAGTGCAAGTGCCAGATTTTTTAGCGTGCGTGGGTAGCGGGCGAGGATGCGGTCGCTGGGCACGGGGTGACCCCCTTCGCGTACGCGTCCAGCGACGCGTTCCAGCAACAGCTGCGGGTCGTCCACGCAGACCACCAGCAGCATGACCAGGAAGCCCTGCGCCTGCGCTTCGTCTATCAGGTTGAGTTTGGATACGTGCGAAAACACGGTTTCGCTGACGAACGATTGACCGGTAAGTAGCAGCGTGGCGCGCCTAGCGTCAGCCCATTGCCGGGCTGCTTCTGAGCGGTCTTGTCCATCGGCGATGTGCTGCAGGTGGGCAGACTCATACAGATCGGCATTGACGAACTCAGCCTGGGGCGGAATGGTGCCGATTTGGAGCAAAGCCTTGTACAGCGTGGATTTTCCTGCGCCATTGGGGCCTGCCAGCAGGTAAAAAACGGGTTGATGCGGTACGTTGGCCGCCATATCAGGCGGCTACGGGGCTGGTTTTTTACGGTTGTTGGCGATAACACTGCGCACACGCTGCGCGAGGCTGCCGTCATCTTCTACGGCGATGAAGCTTGCGATGAGTGCGTCTACCTGTGCGGTGCGGGCAGAGGATGCTTGCAGCACCGTGCGCGCCGCCACTTCGTAGCCTTCGTAGCCCTCAATGGCGGTACGTGCCTCTTGTGCAGTCAGTCCGGTGTGCTCGGCCACGCGGCCCAGGGTGGCCCAGTATTCGATCTGGCCAGCCACCGAGCGGCGCAGTGGTTGGGCGGCGTCGCGGGCTTGCTGCACCAGGGCGGCGGGGAGTTTGACGGACGCAAAGTTAGCAGGTGTAGACATGGGGCTCTCCTTTATGGCGCATTTTGCGCCATAAAGGCGCTTCTGGCTACAGCGTCCCGTCCCGCTTGAACTGCTCGGTAGCTGCCACCAGTGCCGCCACAATGCCGGGCTCGAAGGCGGCGTGGCCTGCGTCTTCGACCATGTGGAATGTGGCCTCGGGCCAGGCCTGGTGCAGGGCCCAGGCGGAGGTGGGCGGGCACACCATGTCGTAGCGGCCCTGGACGATGACGGCGGGCAGGTGGCGGATGCGGTCCACGTTGCGGACCAGCTGGTTGTCGCTCAAAAACGCGTGGTGGCGCATGTAGTGCGCCTCCAGCCGCCCCACGCCCAGCGCGACCGTGTCGGCGCCGAAGGCGTCGGCCACCTCGGGGCGCGGCAGCAGGTGCAGGCAGCTGCCCTCGTAGCGGCTCCAGGTGCGGGCGGCGGCCAGGTTTTGCGCCGGGTCGTCACTGAACAAACGCTGCATGTAGGCCGTGAGCAGGTCGCCGCGCTCGGCTTCGGGGATGTGGGCTACAAACGCCGCATGCGCTTGCGGGAAGAAATGGCGGATGCCGTACAGAAACCAGTCCACCTCGGGCTGGGTGCATAAAAAGATGCCGCGCAGCACAAAGCCGGTACAGCGCTGCGGGTGTGCCTCGCCATAGGCCAGCGCCAGCGTGGAGCCCCAGGAGCCGCCAAACACCAGCCATTTTTCAATGCCCAGCATTTCGCGCAGCTGCTCAATGTCCTGCACCAGCAGTTGCGTGGTGTTGTTGCGGAACTCGCCCAGCGGCGTGGACTGCCCTGCGCCGCGCTGGTCAAACAGCACGATGCGGTAGTGCGCAGGGTCAAAAAACTGCCGGTGCCGGGGCGACAAACCGGCCCCCGGCCCACCGTGCAGAAACAGCACCGGCACGCCGTCGGGATTGCCGCATTCCTCCCAGTACAGGGTGTGGATGGCATCCACCGGCAGGCGGCCGGTACGGTAGGGGGCCAGGGGCGGGTAGGGGGCGTGCAATGTGGCTTCGGCCATGGTGGATTCCTTTGGCTGGATGGTAGGTGATCCGGGCCAAGGGCTATCTACAACCCGGTGGCCATTGGACGCCCCCTCTGAGGCCGCCTGTGTTCGCAACTGCACAGACCTTCGCGCATGGCTTGCAAAACACCTTGTGTGGGTCCGGATCGCGGGCCTCAGAGAAGGTGGGTGAGCTTGGTGCGGGAGTTTTCAGAAAAATAAAGGGTGTTCACCTATTGCTAGCGATTGCCCGCAGTTTCATGCTTTGCGGGAGGCAGTGTTGGACTGGAATGGTTATTTTTACGTAATAATTAAATAATATTTTTTAAATAATTATTGAATGGGCAGGGTTGTTAAATAAGTAATCAATTTATAAATATGAACGTATCAACCACAGTCCCATCAATTACCGCAGAAGGCATGCACGCGTACCGGTCTATTCACTTTGATTGTGTGGAGTCCGGCATGGACTTCTTGAGGGCGTACGAAACACGGGGGCGTGCAGTCCATGCGTATGGCCGATGCACCGCCCAATCTGAAAGACGCGCAGGTTCTACCGTGGTACAGCTGCTCAGTGACGTGGTGGCCCTGGCTGCCATACAGATTTGCCCTGCGCCGGTTTTTGATGGCCACATGGAGTCACCTATGCCGATGGCGCAACTATTCCGCAATAAACGCCATCTTGCTTAGCCTTATTTCCATACAGAACGCATATGAACAATTTCAAAATATCTACACGCCTAGTCGCTACGTTTGCCTTAATGGTGACTTTGGTCGTGGCACTGGTGCTTGTCGCGCTGTTGCAAATGGGGCGCATGTGGCGTGGCACCCATGAAATCATTGCCAACTGGCTGCCGTCGGTAGAAGTGATCAATAAGATGAACACCAATACATCGGATTTTCGTATTACGGAGTTGGCCCATGTGCTCAACACCGAAGATAGCGCCATGGCTACCATTGAAAAGAGCATGGCAGAAGTGTTGGGCAAGTTCGATAAAAATCGAACCCTGTATGTCTCATTGATCAGCAGCCCGGACGAGAAAAAAATATACGACAGCTTTGCGAGCGAGTGGAAGCGCTACATGGAAATCCATGACCAGGTCATCTCGTTGTCACGCAAAAATGAAAATGTGGAGGCTAAGAAACTGCTGGAAGGTGAGTCGCTCAAGTTGTTCAATAGTTCGAGTGACATACTGGACAGGTTGGTCGCCCTCAACGGCAATGGCGCGACGGACGAAGCCGCCAATTCCGAGCGCGCTTATGCCAATGCCCGCATGGTGTTGATCAGCGTCGCCCTGGTGGGGTTGGCGCTGGCCATTGTGGCTGCCATATGGTTGATTCGCTCCATTACCCGTCCCCTCTCTGTCGCAGTGGAGGCGATTGAACGTGTGGCCAATGGTGATCTGAGCGTGGCGACCCATTCCGATGCGCAGGATGAAACCGGCCAGTTGCTGAATGCCTTGAATGCCATGCAAGACAGCTTGGTCAAAGTGGTTTCCACCGTGCGCCAAGGCTCCGATGGCGTGGCGACTGCCAGTGCCGAAATAGCGCAGGGCAATAACGACCTGAGCAGCCGCACCGAGCAGCAAGCCAGCGCGCTGGAAGAAACCGCCGCGTCGATGGAAGAACTATCCAGTACCGTCAAGCAAAACGCTGACAACGCCCGGCAGGCCAACCAACTGGCTGCGAGTGCATCTGCGGTAGCTATTCAGGGCGGGGAGGTCGTGGGCCAGGTGGTGGACACGATGAAGGGCATCAATGACAGTTCCAAGAAGATCAGCGACATCATTAGCGTGATCGACGGCATTGCTTTTCAGACCAATATTTTGGCCTTGAACGCCGCTGTGGAGGCGGCCCGTGCGGGTGAGCAAGGCCGTGGCTTTGCCGTGGTGGCCAGTGAAGTGCGCAACCTGGCCCAGCGTAGTGCGGCTGCCGCGAAAGAGATCAAAACGCTGATCGACAACAGCGTGACCCAAGTGGACCAGGGGACGACTCTGGTGGCCAAGGCCGGAAACACCATGACCGAGGTGGTTAACGCCGTCCGCCGCGTGACCGACATCATTGGGGAAGTCAGTGCCGCCAGCAGCGAGCAAAGCCAAGGCGTGGCCCAAGTGGGTGATGCCATCACCCAGATGGACCAAGTGACGCAGCAGAACGCGGCGTTGGTGGAAGAAAGCGCTGCTGCGGCCAACAGCCTCAGCAGCCAGGCCCAGCAACTATTGCACGCCGTGGCAGCCTTCAAGCTGTCGGCGGGTGAAAAGCGCGTGGCTGCCGTTGCCCCAGCTGCTTCGGCTGCGCCTGTCGCCCGAGTTGCCGCCAAGCCTGCTGCGCGTCCGGCGCTGGGCAAACCAAGCACCAAGGCGGTAGCTCCCAAGCTGGCGGTTCGCAGTAGCGCAGGCGCACCCGCGGGCGATGATGGTTGGAGCAGCTTTTAACCTGCCGCTGGGGCGTCTGCCGATGCCCTGAGGTCTGGCTAACGGTAAATTTGCTCTGTTTTTAATAGCTGCTAGCGCAGCTTGAATATGCGCTAGCAGCTATTTTTATATGAAATGCGTGGAGCTGCTCTGGCGCGACAGCTGGTGGGCGGCCCGGTGCAGGTGGGCGATGCAGTGGCGGATGGTGGGCGACAGCACGGCGTCGCTGCGCACAATGGCCCCGACCACGAGCGGAAAACCGCCCTCGGCCAGCGGCACGATGCTCAAAAAAGGCGCCGCCATGGGGTGGGTGGCGATCTGCTGCGGCATCAGCCCGACGAAGTCGCCGGTAGCCACCAGCGACAGCAGGGCCAGGGTGGAGTTCACCACCGCCCCGACCGGGGGCGGCGGCAGGCCATGGCTTTCAAACATCAGCTTGGCGTAGCCGGTGTCGTTGGACGCGCCGGTGTAGACCCACTTGGCGGTGGTCAGCTGCTGCAGCGATGTGGCCTGGGCCAGGGGGCTGCCTTTGCGCACCACCACCTCCATGGTGGTGTTGAGCAGTGGCTCCACCACAAATTCGCCCGACGACAGGCCGGTGGGAATACCGCCGACCGCAATGTCCACATGCCCGTTGCGCAGGCGCTGCATCTGGGCCTGGTACAGCTCTTCGCTGACGCGCAGCTGGATGTCGGGGAACTCGCGGCCAAAGGTGCGCAGGGTCTCCGGTATCAGCAGCATCACCGCCAGCGGCACCGCACCAATGTGCAGGTGGCCCACCATCTTGCCGCCCAGCTGGTTGATTTCATGGACCGCCGTGCCCAGTTCTTTGCAGGCCGCCTGGGCCCGCTCGTACAGCACTTTGCCCTGTGCGGTGGGCAGCACGCCCTTGGAGGTGCGCACCAGCAGCGTGGTGGCTAGCTCCAGCTCTAGCTCGCGCACCATCTTGGTCAGGGCGGGCTGGGACACCTGCATGCGCTTGGCGCCGCTGCGCAGGCTGCCTTCTTCGATGGTGGCGATCAACGCCCGTAGCGTGGTGAGTTTCATGGTGCTGCGTATTTTCCGCGATAACTCCAGGTTATCGCGACGGCAAACCCAACATCTCCCCAAAGCGGGCGGCGCTTCGCACAATCCGGTCCATTCAAAAACTGGAGACATGATGAACGTACTTCTCAAGCCGCTGGCTGCCGCCGTTTTCTCTTTGGGTCTTGCTGCCTCGGCCAGCGCCCAGACCATCACCCTGAAAGTGCAGCACTTTTTGCCTGCCGGGTCGTATGCCAACACCATGTTCATCCAGCCCTGGTGTGACCGCATTGCCAAAGAGTCGGCCAACAAGCTGAAGTGCCAGATCTACCCGTCCATGCAGCTCGGCGGCACGCCCGCGCAGCTGGTGGACCAGGTGCGCGATGGCGTGGTCGATGTGATCTGGACCCTGCCTGGCTACACCCCAGGCCGTTTCCCGCTGGTCGAGGTGTTTGAGCTGCCCTTCATGATGCAAAGCCCCGAAGCCACCAGCAAGGCGCTGTGGGACTACGTGGGCCAGTACGCGCCGCAAGAGTTCAAGGACATCAAGCCGCTGGCCTTCCATGTGCATGGCGACGGCGTGTTCCACATGGTCAACAAGCCCATCAAAACCGTGGCCGACCTCAAGGGCCTGAAGCTGCGCGCCCCCACCCGCCAGACCAACAAACTGCTGGCTGCGCTGGGTGCTACCCCGGTCGCCATGCCGGTGCCCCAAGTGGGCGAAGCGCTGGCCAAGAGCGTGATCGACGGTGCACTGGTGCCCTACGAAGTGGTGCCGTCGGTGAAGATCCAGGAGCTGGTCAAGTTCCACAGCGAAACCGACCCGGCCGAGGCTGCCATCTACACCTCGACCTTTGTGTTCGCCATGAACAAGGACAAATACGCCTCCCTGCCCGACGACCTGAAGAAGGTGATCGACAACAACAGCGGCCAAGCCCTGTCGGGCCAGATCGGCAAGGTCTTCCTGGCCGCCGATGCCGAGGGCAAAAAGACCACCGCTGGCAACACCACCAATGTGATTGGCAAGGCCGAGCTGGCCAAGTTCCAGGCCATCGGCCAGACCGTGACCGACAGCTGGGTGGCCGACATCACCGCCAAGGGGGCCAACGGCAAGCAGTTGCTGGACGGTGCCCGCGCGCTGATCGCCAAGTACTCGGCCGCTAAGTAATTGCACACCCCCAGGCTTGCCCGCTGCGCGTGGCCTCCTCCCTCCTTGCAGGGGGCAACTGCAGCGGCCTGGCAAAGCCAGATCCGCGCAGTTCTGGAAGGGGCTGTCCCTATTGCCCTGTGTACGGCTGCAACCTGTAGCCCTATTTTTTGAGAAATTGTGAGTCATGCAAGAACCCATTCCCGGCGAGCCCCCGAGCCACGCCCTGTCTACTTTTGGCCCGATGGGGCAGCGACTGCTGGCGGTGTGCAAAACGGCTAGCGTGTGCGGCGGCATCGTCTTTGTGGGCCTGGTGCTGATGAGCATTGTGTCCATCGTGGGCCGCAAGCTGTGGTCTGCGCCTGTGCCCGGCGACGTAGAGCTGCTGCAGGTCTGCAGCGCGGTTGCTGCATCCACCTTTTTTGCCTATTGCCATCTGAATGGTGGCGATGTGAAGGTGGACTTCTTCACCGCCACCATGTCGGCTGCCAAGGTGCATGCGCTGGACGCCTTGGGCTCCACGCTGGTGGGCCTGGTCGGCGCGCTGCTGGCCTGGCGCACCCTGGTGGGGGCGTTGACCGTGCGCGAAGCCGGTGAGATGACCATGATTCTGGACCTGCCCCTGTGGTGGGGGCAGATCGCCATGGTGCCCGGCTTTGTGCTGCTGGCCCTGGCC
Source organism: Comamonadaceae bacterium (assembly GCA_947451445.1). GTDB lineage: Bacteria > Pseudomonadota > Gammaproteobacteria > Burkholderiales > Burkholderiaceae_C > Rhodoferax_B. The sequence continues at coordinate 14,561 of CANFZJ010000012.1, read as the reverse complement.
GGTGGCTACATGGCGGTGTGGCACGCGGGCCAAAGCCTGCGCGCGGGTGGTCCGTCCACGCAAGGAGCCCAGCCATGAGCGGTATTCAAGTCGGTTTGGCCGTGTTTGCGCTGCTGTTGGTGCTGTTGGTGCTGCGCGTGCCGATTGGCGTCGCCATGTTCACCATGGGCGCTGCGGGCTATGTGTACCTGACCGGGGGCAACGTGACGCCCCTGCTCAGTATGCTGAAAAACGTGGCCTATGCCCGTCTGTCCAACTACGACCTGGTGGTGATTCCGCTGTTCCTGTTGATGGGCCAGTTTGCGACGCACGGGGGCTTGAGCGCCGCGCTGTTCCGCTTTGTGTCGGCCTTCATGGGCCACTGGAAGGGCGGCGTGGCGATGGCAGCGGTGGGGGCTTGCGCCGGGTTCGGGGCCATTTGCGGCTCGTCCCTGGCCACGGCGGCCACCATGGGGCAGGTGGCCTTGCCCGAACTGAAACGGTTTGGCTACGCCGGTAGCCTGTCCACCGGGGCGCTGGCCGCCGGGGGCACGCTGGGCATCATGATCCCGCCGTCGGTCCCGCTGGTGATCTACGCCATCCTGACCCAGGAGTCGATTGGCAAGCTGTTCATGGCCGCCGTGCTGCCCGGCATCATCGCCATGCTGGGCTACATGCTGGTCATCAAGATCATGGTCACGGTCAACCCCAAGAGCGGCCCTGCCGGTCCGGTGGTGCCCTGGGCAGGGCGCATCAAGGCCTTGCTGCAGGTCGCCCCGGTGCTGGGCGTGTTTGCGGTGGTCATCGTGGGTATTTATGGCGGCTGGGCCAACCCCACCGAGGCAGCCGCCATTGGTGCAGCGGCCTGCGGCGTGCTGGCCATGGCCACCGGCGGCATGCGCATGCGCGGCGTGTTGGCCAGTGCGTTGGGCACGGCCCAGGCCACGGCCATGATCTTTCTGGTGCTGCTGGGTGCGGACATGCTCAACAGCACGTTGGCCCTGTCGCAAATGCCGGTGGAACTGGCAACCTGGGTGCAAAACAGCCATATGTCGCCCATGCTGGTGATGCTGGTGATCCTGGCCATCTACATCCTGCTGGGCTGCGTGATGGACAGCCTGGCCATGATTTTGCTGACCATTCCGATCTTTTACCCGGTGGTCATGGGGCTGGACTTCTACGGCATGGGCGCAACCGACAAGAGCATCTGGTTTGGCATCTTGGCCCTGATGGTGGTGGAGATTGGCCTGGTGCATCCGCCCGTGGGCATGAACGTCTACATCATCAACCGCCTGGCCAAAGACGTGCCTTTGAAAGAGACCTTCCGAGGGGTGATGCCCTTCCTGGCGTCGGACTTCATTCGCATCGCGCTGCTGCTGGCGTTCCCGTCGATGTCGCTGGTGCTGGTGCGCACCTTCGGTGGTTGAAACGTCTGTAACTAGTTAGAAAGCCCGAAACTATGGCAACCATTATTGGCGGCATCGCCGCCTCCCACACGCCAACGATTGGCTTTGCGTTCGACCGCAACAAGCGCGACGACCCGGTCTGGGCACCCATTTTTGAAGCCTTCGCCCCGGTGCAAGCCTGGCTGGAGGAGAAGCGGCCCGACGTGCTGCTGTTCATCTACAACGACCACGTCACCTCCTTCTTTTTCGACCACTACTCGGCGTTTGCGTTGGGCGTAGGCCCCGAATGGAAGGTGGCCGACGAAGGCGGTGGCGTGCGCGACCTGCCCCCCGTGCAGGGCCATCCGGCGCTGGCCGCGCACATCGGCCAGTCGCTGGTGGCCGACGAGTTCGACATGTCCTTCTTCCAGGACAAACCGCTGGACCACGGCTGCTTTTCGCCGCTGTCCATGCTGTGCCAGCACGACCCGGCCTGGCCGGTGCAGGTAGTGCCTTTGCAAATGGGCGTGCTGCAGTTCCCCGTGCCCAGCGCACGGCGCTGCTACAAGCTGGGCCAGGCGCTGCGCCGGGCCATCGAGAGCTACCCCGAAGACCTGCGCGTGGCCATCGTGGCCACGGGGGGGCTGTCGCACCAGGTGCACGGTGAGCGTGCCGGTTTCAACAACCCGGCCTGGGACGCCCAGTTTCTGGACTTGTTTGAAAACGACCCGGTGCGCCTGACCGAAATGACCCAGGCCGAATACGCCACGCTGGGCGGCATGGAAGGGGCCGAGGTCATCATGTGGCTGACGATGCGCGGTGCCTTGTCCAGCCAGGTGCGCAAGCTGCACCAAAGCTACTACCTGCCGTCCATGACCGGCATCGCCACCGCCGTGTACGAGAACCTGGCCGCCCCCGCCCAGGCCGGTGAAGTCGCCCGCCACCAGGCCCACATGGCCCGCCAGCTGGACGGCGCGCAGGCCCTCACCGGCAGCTACCCGTTTGACCTGGCCCGCAGCGCCCTGGCCTACCGGCTGAACCGCTACCTGCACGCCATGGTGCAGCCCGCACACCGCGCCGCCTTTCTGGCCGACCCCGAGGCCAGCTTTGCCGCTGCCGACTTGTCGGAGCAGGAACGCAGCCTGCTGCGCGCCCGCGACTGGCGCGGCCTGCTGCACTACGGCGCGATCTTCTTTGTGCTGGAGAAACTGGGCGCGGTGCTCGGCGTGTCCAACCTGCACATCTACGCGGCCATGCGCGGCGAGACCCTGGAGCAGTTCCAGCAAACCCGCAATGCACCGGGGGCACTGTATTCGGTGGCGGGCAGCAGCACCGCTACTTTTGAAGCCAAGCCTAGCTAGACCTGCTGCCCGCAGCATGCCCTTGCGTAAACGCTTCTTCAAACACCGAGTAGCCCGCCCAGTCGCTGTGCGCAAATGCCAGCCGCTGCGGTTTTTGTAGCTGCCTGCGCAGGTGGAATATGCGCTGGAGGCCGATTTGGCTTGCAACTGCAGGGGTGGGCACGGCCATCGCGTGGCCGTAGCGGGTGATGTCCATGCGGGTGGCTTTCTGCGCGATGTCGGGGTGGGCCACGGCCAGCTCGGCCAGGATCTCGTTGCGCCAGGCCGCCCAGGGTTTTTCCAGCAGCAGGCGGCGGCCGTTCGGCACATCGCCCAGCGCCCGGTAGTAGGTCAGCACCGTGGCACCGGGCACGGGCAGCAGGCTTTGGTGCATGGCATCCACGTAGCCCAAACCCATCGTTTTGCCGTCGCCGTACAGCACGTTGTCCCAGCTCGGCGCGGGGCCGGGGCGGTCGTGCAAGGGCTTGTCGATGTGGATATTGGCCACCAGCCAGGGTGCATACGGGGTGCGGGCGGCGGTCTGGACCAGAAAGTCGGGCGGGTTCTGCACCACCCGCGCGGCGATGAACACCGGCAGCGCCACGATGGCCCGCTGCGCCTGCCAGCGCTCCACCGTCTGCGTGGCGGTATTGAATGCGTCCACCTCCACGCCGTGTTTCACCGCAGCCACGCGCAACACCACCTGCCCGGTGTGCAAGCGCTCACCTAACGGCACGGCCAGCCGTTGTGTGATCCAGCCATTGCCCTCGGGCCAGGTCAGCACCGCGTCGCGCTCGGCGTTGTCCGCGCCCGGTGCGTGAAAGCCGTGGCGGCTGGCGAAGTAGTGGATGCCCGCCCAGGCCGACACCGTGGCGCTGCCCGCACCAAAGTCGTCGCGGCAGCAGTAGTCCAGGTACCAGCGCAGCTGCGGGTCGGTCAACCCCTGCTGGTCTAGCAATGCTATGAATGTAATAGCTGCTAGCGCATGTTGTACCTGCGCTAGAGGCTGATTTGATGCAGGAATCGTCCAGTGTGCCTGCTGCCGCAGTTGCTCCACCAGATTCGCAAACTTCTGGTACTGCGCCAGCGTGCCCGCCCCCACGCCTTGCACTGGCAGCAGCCCGTCTTGCCAACTGCCGTTAAAGAACAGCCGCTCCTGCGGGCTGTGGCACAGATGCCGCTCGTCGTATTCCCAGCGCCCCGCCACCCGGCGGCGCAGGCCCAGTTCTTCCAGCAGGTTCTGTACCTCCGGCGCGCCATCGCCCGGCACCGGCAGGTAGTGCGCCCCCAGCGGGCAGGCGATGCCGCCCACCACGCCGCCCCGGCTGTTGCCGCCCGCGCTGTCTTCCAGTTCCAGCAGGGCGAAGTCTTCGATGCCTTTGAGCCGCAACGCCCGCGCCGCCGCCAGCCCGGCTACGCCGCCCCCGGCAATCAGCACGTCGGTGCGGCGGGTGACGCTGGGCGCAGGCCAGCCCTTGCCGTCGCGCAGTAGGTGGCCGCGCTCGAAGTGGATGCCGGTGAAGCCGCCCGCGATTTCGGGGGGGCGTTCGCAGCCCAGCAGGGGCAGGGCGCTGGCGGCTAGGAAGTGGCGGCGCTGCATCACGCGGGGGCCAAGTTCAGCACATTACGCCATCACACAGCAGCCGACAGCAGGCTCTCGTACGGAATGCGCAGGCCGTCATGCAAGCGCTTGACCATGCGCAGGCTCAGGCCGCGCTTGTGGTTGAGCACCTCGGATACCCGGCCGCTGGGGCCGATGAAGGGCTCCAAATTACGGGGCGTCAGGCCTTGTTGCTCCATACGGAATTTGATGGCTTCGACCGGGTCGGCCGGGCCAATGGGGTCGTGCCGGTTCTCGTAGGCCTCGATCAACGCTACCAGAATCTCCATTTCGTCCGCCTGCTCTGTGCCCGCCTGGGCTTGGAAAACGGACTCCAGCTGTGCGAATGCCGCACGCAAATCGTCGTCGGTACGGATAGGTTTAATGTGCATTGATGCTCTCCACGTCGATGAGGTCGTACTGTGCATGGGTGCCGATGAACTTGACCCAGACAATGCCCGCCTGGTACTGCACTTCAACCACCAGCCTGTAATTGTTGCCGCCTATGTTGAAGACGACCCGGTTGTTGCCGCAAATGTTGGCGCTGCGGTAGTGGTTTTTGATGTCTTGCGGCGATGTCCAGTCGGCTTTGGCGGCTTCGTCGTGCCAGCTTTCCAGCGGCCCTTTGGCGTCTGCGTAGGGCGGGAGTTCCCAGAATTGTGTGAGGGTGCTTTTGGCAATGACGCGCATGGTTGTGATTTTGTCCCGTTTTGGGAGGATTGACTGCCGCGTGGACTTCGCTGTTCCGTTACCTCTTCCACGCGATCCACTCCCATGCGGCAGAGTCTTTTATATGCGTCATATTCTGTCGCTATGGCTGGTTATGCTTCGTTCAACATCTGCAAACAAGACACACCATGGCTGCCCACGGACTTTCCAAATCTCGCATCGTTGCCTGGAAGCAATGCCCCAAGCGCCTGTGGCTGCAAGTCCATCGGTGCGATCTGCTGGATGTTTCAGACGTGGCAGAGCGCAGCTTTCAGATTGGCTACGAGGTCGGCGAGGTGGCGCAAGGGCTGTTCCCTGAAGGCATCCTGATGGAAGATGGCGATGGCCTCGCCGCTGCCTTGCTTGCTACCCAAACGGCCATCGCCGCCCATCCAGATCGGCCCCTTTTTGAGGCCACCTTCCAGCACGACGGTGTTCTGGTGCGTGCCGATTTGTTGGTACCCACCCCCAGCGGCTACCGCATGGTGGAGGTGAAATCGTCTGCCAGCGTCAAGCCCTACCACCTCATTGACTGCGCCATCCAGGCTTGGGTGCTGCAGCACAACGGTCTGGCATTGGCAGCCCTTGAGTTGGCGCATATCAACACCGCGTTTGTGTACCAGGGGGACGGTAACTACCAGGGCTTGTTTCAGCACGCCCTGCTTGACAGCAGCGTGTGCCCCTTGGTTGCAAGGGTGCCCCACTGGATTGCCGAAGCGCGTAGTACCTTGGCAGGCGACGAGCCCACAGTGGCAACCGGTGCGCAATGTGACGACCCGTTTGAATGCCCGTTCAAAACCTACTGCACCCAAGACCGGGTTCAACCGGTGCAGCCCGCGTATTCGCTGGATGTTTTTACCCGCATGCGGTCAACGACCAAAGAGGCGTTGCGCAGCCAGGGCTATGGCAATGCGCTGGACGTACCTGCCCACTATCTGAATGCCACCCAGTTGCGTATCCAGCGCGTGAGCCAAACCGGTGTGGCCGAGCTTGCCCCCGAGGCCCGTTACATATTGGGTGGGCTGCCGTACCCCCGCTATTACCTGGACTTTGAAACCATTAATTTGGCGGTACCCCGCTGGGCACGGACCAGCCCCTACAGCACGCAGGTGCCATTTCAGTGGTCCTGCCATACCGAGCACACCGCTGGACAGCTGAACCACGCCATGTTTCTGGACGTGTCGGGCGACGATCCGCGCAGGGCGTGTGCCAAAACCTTGGTGGCGGCTTTGGGGCAGCATGGCCCGGTGTTTGTCTACTTCCAGGCGTTCGAGAAAGGCCGCATTGCCGAACTGGCCGCGCTGTTCCCGGACCTGGCCCCGGCATTGCTTGCCATTAACGAACGTGTCTTTGACCTGTTGCCGCTGGCCAAGGCCCACTATTACCACCCCGTCATGCAGGGTTCATGGTCGATCAAAGCCGTGCTGCCGACCATCGCGCCCGAGCTGGACTACACCCAACTTGCCGTTGGCCATGGCGGTGCTGCGCAAGACGCCTACCGTGAAATCGTGCACCCAGACACCCCCAGTGCGGCCAAACAGGCGCTGACCCAGGGGCTGCGCGACTACTGCGCTCTAGACACCATGGCGATGGTGCGGCTGGCCTGGTTTTTGGCGGGTGCGCCTATGCAAACCTTGCCGCACGGTGCGCCATGAATCCGCACAACACGCAGAAGCTGTGGGACGCCTTTCCGTACCTGTACCGTGGGCGCCATTTGCCTGCCAGTGCGTCCGCCATGCCACGGGGGTTTGAATGTGGTGATGGCTGGTTCGGTTTGGTTTGGGACCTCTCCCGCCAGATTGAAAGTGCCGCCCGCAGCGAAGGACGGGTGCCGCAGTCTGCTGGTTGGCCAGAGGCCACCCAAGTCAAAAACAAACTGGGCACGCTGCGCTTTCATCTCCGGCACGGCACCGACGCCACACGCACGCTGATTAACCAGGCGCAGAGGCTTTCACACCACATGGATGACATGCCCAGCCCCACATCGCCAAAGGATGGATATGCCCCAAATTGACAAAAAAGCGACCCTGCTGCGCCAGTGGGAAATGATGCGCATGCTGACCGTCAGCCGTTCCGACGCGACACACGATGGCCGCTGGGACAAGGCCAGTGAGATCGCGGCCAATTTGAATGCGGCTGGCTACGACGTATCCATGCGCACCGTGCAGCGCGATCTGAAGGAACTGAGCAGCATTTTCCCGATCGAGCTGAACAACAAAAACGTGCGTGATTACGGCTGGCGCTGGACCAAAGGCGCGAACCTTGACATTCCCGGCATGGGCATTTCTGAAGCCCTGGCCATGCGGTTGGTGGAAACCCACCTGAAGCAACTCTTCCCTGCCGCCATGCTGGACGGTTTGGCGGGCCTGTTTAGCCTGGCGCAAACCAAGCTGGAGACAGTGGCGCTGCAAAACAACCGCCACCCGCATGATTGGCTCGACAAAGTACGCGTGGTGCAACCCACGCAGCCCCTGCTTCCACCCACCATGCATGACACCGTGCAGGCCTCTATCTACCAAGGTTTGTTGGAAGACAAGCAACTGGCAGTCCGGTACCAATCTGCCAGTGGCGACCAGCCTAAAGATTTTGTGCTGCACCCGCTGGGCCTCATCATGCGCGGCGCAGTGACTTATTTGGTAGCCAGCGCACGGGACTATGCCGATGCACGCTTGTATGCACTGCACCGGTTCAGCCGCGTAGAGATTCTGGATGCCGCTGCCAAGGCACCGGAAGGCTTCAACCTGGATACCGCCATTGCCAGCGGGCTGGCTGATTTTGCCAACCAGGGCGCGCCCATTCGATTGACGCTGCGCATTGCCGAGCATGTTGCCGCCTACCTGGCCGAGACGCCGCTGGCAAGCGATCAAGCCATCACCCCCGATGGCGATGGCTGGATGCAGTTGACCGCAACCGTCAACGACACCTGGCAGCTGCATTGGTGGCTACTGGGGCAAGGCAGCGCGCTGCAGGTGCTCGGCCCCGTGCCACTGCGCGCAGCCATTGCGCAATCGCTGTCGGACTCCATGGCCCACTACCACCACACACCATGAAAATCTTTTACCGCACTGAACAGGTCGCCAGCAACACGGCGGCTTACTCACCCTCTGCCTACAAGCCCAAACTGGTGGTGGAGGACTGGCTTGCACGCGGCATCATTCAGCGCGACGACATCCATAGCTTTGAACCCGTGACCCGTGCCGACCTGCAACGGGTGCATGCCCCGCAGATGGTGGACGACGTTCTGGACCTGAAGCGGCGCAACGGTTTTCGCAACCAGGACGCCGAAGTAGCCGCTTCATTGCCCTACACCAGCGGGTCCATGCTGGCCGCAGCACGCTGGGCCCTGGCGCACCGGGAAGCCGTGTGCTCCCCCACCAGCGGCTTTCACCATGCAGGCTTTGAAGAGCCCGAGGGCTATTGCACCTTTAACGGCCTGATGGTGACCGCCGTCAAACTGCTGGACGAAGGCCTGGTGCGCCACGTCGCCATCCTGGATTGCGATGTGCACTACGGCAATGGCACCGACGCCATCATCGCCCGGTTGGGTTTGGAAGACCGTATCGCCAACCATTCCATGGGGGCGCATTTTGAAAGCGAGAACGGCATTGGCCTGCACCCCAAGTACTTCAAGGCCTGGCTGGCGCAGGTGTTGAAACTAAGCGCCCACGCCGACTTGGTCCTGTACCAGGCCGGTGCAGACCCCCATACCAACGACCCCTTGGGCGGCTTGCTCACCACCCGCGAAATGCTCGCAAGAGACCTCACCGTGTTCCGCACATTGCAAGGGCGACCACTGGCGTGGAACCTGGCAGGCGGCTACCAGCGTGATGCGAGCGGGAGTATTGAGCCGGTTTTGCAATTGCATCGGAATACGGCCAATGCGTGTGTTCGGGCGGGCTCGCCGAAGTGATATTTGATACCGACAGCGGGGCTACCATCACCGCGATAGGCGACCCCCATTTTTGTAACCACACCATTTTTTGAAAAACTTAAACACTGTCATGAATGAAAACACAAACTCCATCTTTCATAAAAATGTCGTCTCCGTCACGCTCCCCGACTGGATGGAATGGGCATCTGGCGCAGCGGGTTCGCCTCGTACCGTCGTTTTGCCCATGATCCAGCGTGGCTCGGTATGGGCGCCCCACAAATTACTGGACCTGTGGGACACCTTGCTTCGCGGCATGCCCGTAGGGGCTTTTATGGCATCTGGCACCAAAGTCGTGGCGGACGGTAAATCTATGGTTGTGCCACTTGGCAATGCCTCCACACGCCAAGCCACTGCAACGGATATCAGCTTGATTGATGGACAACAGCGCACGTTGTCCATGTTGGCTGGCTGGCCGCAGGGGTTGCAAAATCCCTTGCGGCCTGTCGCCATCTGGGTGGATTTAGCCGATGACCCTCAAAGCGAATACCAGTTTCGCCTTTGGGCAACCACCAAGGCGCAGCCCTTTGGCTACAGCCGTGCCAGCGTTGGTGGACAGCCGTTGAGTAAGCTGGAGCGCAACAAGCTGCGTTTGGCGAATCAAGCGTGGGGAAAAATGAATGTGCAAGAGCTGTGGGGTCGACCTGATTTCATGCCGTGGGATGCAAAGTTTGCACTTCCCCTCACGGAGTTGATTGACAACCAACGAAAAGGTACGCTGCATTATTTTTTGCTGGCACGGCTGGAAATCTATGTGAATGCATTGGAAGCAAAGATCAGGGAAATAATCGGTTCACAAGTTTCTGATGAAAATTCGGCGAAGGTCGAGCTACAAAAGGATCTTGTCGAATACTTTACGAAAAGACAGAAGGCGCTGCCGACCGAAGCTCAATTGGCAGAATGCATTCGTGCTCTTGACGTGGCGCTGAACAAAGTATTGACTTGCGAATTCCCCGTCATTCATGTGCGACAAGAAAGCTTTGTGGATCAAGCTGCGAACTCCTCCGACGTCAATGCCGACCCACCGCTTGCGATTCTCTTCAAGCGCGTTGGCACAGGCGGCGAACCATTGAGCAATGCGGATTACGTGTATTCCGTCATCAAACACCATTCATCAAAGGTTCATGGCATGGTGGAGGCGTTGTTGAGTGATCCAAAAATCCAAGCTATCTATACACCCACCACGCTTGTGATGAGCGCGGTACGCCTGACCATGCTTTCCTACAGCAAAGAGCAAAAAGTCACTGACTCTGCCAAGCTGGACAAAGCCGCATTTGCACGCATGGTGCGCAACCACGTTGGATTTATCGATGAGTTTGAAAAGAACATTCAGCCAGACGGTATCTTTGAGGCTAGTTTGAAGACGGTATTGGAAAGTATCAGCTACAACGAAACTGACTTCACAACAGGTTTTCCAAAACATGCGCTGTGTCTGGTACAAATTCCATTGCTTGAAGTTATCTTGGCATGGCGCGCACTGAAAAATCCGTCGATAGAAATATTGACGGCCTCACGCCTTGCAATGGTGCGTTTTATTTTGCAAGGCCATCTCTGCATATCGGACTACGCCAAGGCTAGCGAGGTAGCGATCAAGGCATTGAGAGAAGGCGTTATCGCTGCATCACATACATTCCCTGATCAAGGGTTAATGGCCGAGTTGTGTAAAGGCGAGAAAGCAACGGCATACGCCTTGCCAAGCCCGGAACAGTTGAAATCTATCGAATTGAAACCGTTGGGGCGCGACGCGGAGGGTCAAGAATTCGACGCAACTTGGTCGCTACCTGAAACACCAGATGGCACCAATGGCTTGCGAGGCTGGACGCGGTTTGTCGTACAGCACGAGGCCGACAAGCCATATGCGGAAATTTACAAACGCTGGTGGCTGAGCCGAAAGGGTAATGGCCATATTCACCCCATGTTGCTGTGGTTGCAGCGGGACTATATTTATAAAAAATTTGAAAAACAACCCGCTTTGGCAGGTATGGATGAAGAAACCCCGTACGACTTTGATCACATCTTGTCATCCGCACAATGGGTTTGTGGAACTGGCAATAGTGGGCCCAACACCTTCAGGTCCTTCCCGCTCAAAGACGCAGATGATAAGACTGTAGATAACACCGGCCATTGGCACATCGGCAACAGCCTTGGCAATATTCATGTGCTGGATAGCAGCGAAAACCGCTCTCTTGGAGATACATCGGTGAGCATTAAGTTAGAAAGAAACGATATCGCACTAAATGCACAAATTTGTGCTTCTGATAAAGAAAAATGGTTGAAAGCGTCGGGGGAAGAAGGGAGGCCGCGTCACTGGAATAAAGAGCGTGCACTGGCATTTCAAAGTGCTGTCGAGCGGCGAATTTTTTCGCTATATAAGAAGTTTTATGAAGAGTTGAAGTGTGGAGGCGGTAGTTCTGTTGACTAAAAATCACACATAACAATATGTAAAATTAATAACATTGACGCGTAAACGAGCTCTCTCGAACCATTAAAGTCGTTGGCATCGAATTTAATGGTTTGGAGAAAAATGGGCTGCGGTATCCAGCGGCAGCTCCAGAATGCACACCGTAGAATCTCCACGCTCCGGCAACTTTTTGTGCAATTTAGCCCAAGTGATTCCGTCATCTTCTGTTGCATAAATGCCGAGCCAAGCTGCCGGGGCTAGGGTTTCATTCACCCATCGTGCGAAGTCTTCGAAGATGTGCTCCATCCAGAACTGGTTGAGCGTTGCGTATTGGTGCTGGCCGTTTAGGCATGATCTGCAAATGATGGTATTTTTTCGGTAACTCGGTTTGTATAAATCCATCGAAATCAGATAATCAATGCATAGGCCATTCCAGGTGACTGCTACCGATATGTCGCCAAGCGTGATGCAGGCATCTATTGCAGCGGGATAGTTGTCGAACGAAAGCTGGATAAATTTTTTATTTTTCTGGCGAATCGTTAGAAGTATGGCTATCTGGTGGCGTTCTTTTTTATACCATTCTTTGAAAGTTTTTTGAAACTTAGCCGTGGATTCGTAAACGTCGTTGCGATGGTCTCTTTTGCCGCAATAGCTGAATCTAGCTGCTTCAAATTGGGTGCGGGTAATCTGCCTTCGTGTAATTTTCATGCGTGCTCAGTTGAAAAACTGTATTGAAGCAAACCGAAGCGACAAATGGTGTCGTTATCAACGGTCGTTCGGGGATGTGGCCAGTGGTGGCGCACTCAGTGCCGCCCTCAGTGCGCTTGCCGCCACTGCATCCAAACCCACGTAGCTCTTGCAGGCGACGACCCGGTTTCTATGCTGCTTGAAGGCCCAGAATGCATCGTCCAATGCAATCCACGGCCCATGTTGGCGATGGTGGGCGAGCAGCCGCGCCACAATTTCTGCTTCGCGCTGCTCTGCAAGGCGTGGGCCATGGAAGAGAATCATCGGGCGATTGAATTGCGTGCCCACGTCTATTCTTTTTCAAGAGAGGGGTGATTCTCTTGAACCCATTCGCCGCTGTCCAGATGGAGGCAGTATTGCTGGCGGATGACCACCTCTACCCATACTGAGCCCAGACGTAGGCAGTCACGCAGCGGTACCGAGGGGTTGTCCGGGCCATATTCGTTCTCCCACAGGTCATTGAACGACCAACAATGGGGTTCGGTGTTCAGGGCCTCCATGCGGGGCATCCACACGCGGTGGTCGGCGCCGTTTGCTAGTTGGTAGCAACCGTGTTTTAGCAACGCTTGGCGGGAAGTCAAAAAGTTGTCGCTGTCGCCACGCCATGCGGTGTCGTCTTCGCGCAAGGTGTAGTGCATTTGCGCTTCCAGCTCGTAGTCACCCATGGGGTCTGCAGGATTGGCTATTTTGGCGGCAAGTGCGGGCCTGAGCGTGGCGGTAACTGTTTTCAATAAGGCTTCCATCTTTTTGAGGTAGCGGTTTAACTGCAGCAGGCGCGCGACCTCGTCGGTACGCAAGGGTGTGCCGTGGGTGTTTTCAGGTGGGCTTGTCGGCATAGGGCGCGGCCTTTCTGTGTCAGCGTTCAATGTGTTTGGGCTAAGCCGCCGCCTCGGGTACGGTGGCAAGTAGGCTGACGATCAATTCGTCGCCAACAGACGTGTCGATGGAGCCGCTGAACACAAACCACGGTTTTTGCGTCAGCAGGCTTTGGATGGCGCGAAAAACTGCAAGGACTTCGCTGAACTGCAAGCCGTCAGCGCCACTGATATTCAGCAGCACGCCGTTAGCGTTGCACAAGTTGTCCGTGCCCAGCAGTGGGTGGGTAATGGCGCGTTGGATCGCGCTTTGAACGCGGTCCGGCCCGGTTGCAGACCCAAAGCCCATGGCCGCCATGCCGCCTGGGTTCAGCGCCTTGGGTAGATCTGCCATGTCAATCCCGACAATCTGGCCTTGGTTGAGGGCGTGCTCGACGCAAAAAAGCAGATGTTGGATGGACTGCCCAAGGTCTGAGGTTGCTGCGCCAGGGGCCATGGCCATGCGTTGGCTTGGGACGGGGAAAACAGTGGCACCTGCGCGTTGCAATTGCTGCATCGCATAGCGCGCACCTGGGTTCGCGAGTGGCCCTTGCCATTCTGCAGGTGCTACGGCCATGGCCAGAGTGGCGATGCGCATGTGCCGTGCGATGTCGGCAACCACTGGTGCAATGCCTTGGCCAGCCGCTCCATACAGCCCTGCAACGATAAGCACCAGATCAAGGTCTGCCATGGCCGCCGCAATGTCCTTGGCCTGTGCGCGTGCCATGTGGCAAAGGGTGCGTGGTTTTATCGGGTGGACAGTACCGTCCCCGATCAAAACCGTTCGATCAGCGCTGCAGTGGTGCAGCGCTGCGGAATCGCGGTCGATGGCCATGGTGCGAACCACATAAGGACATGCTTGGCGTATGGCTGCTACGTTGGCACCATCCACACCGCCAACTACCACGAGGCCGATGCGGTATGCCGCCGTGGCACGGATAGCGCCAAGTGGCTCCATGGGGGGAGTGCCTGGGTGTTGTTCCATGGTTTGCGCAAGTGAGTTCAGATAAACCCATTGAAGCAAACGGGAACGACACAATGCGCCGCTAAAAGTCACACCTTAGTGCCCCGCCACCTTCCCCCACTCCTCCCCATACGTCGTCACCAGCACCTGGTTCGACAGCCGGTTCACCTCCGCCGGCACGCGGGCCATGTCCAGGGAGAAGTCGAACAGTGCGGGCAGGCTGGCCGGGCTTAGAAAGCGCAGGCCGGGCGGCAGTGTGGTGGGGATGCGGTACGGTCTGCGGCTGGCGATGGTGTAGCCCCATTCGCCGAAGCTGGGCACGTTGGCGTGGTAGGGCGTGGCGGTGAGGCCGACGGACTCGATGGTGGTGGCCACGGTCCAGAAGCTTTTTCGCGCCACCAGGGGCGAGGTGGTCTGGATGACGGCGTAGCCGCTGGCGGACAGGCGCTGGTCCAGCAGGCTGTAGAAGGCGCTGGTGTACAGCTTGCCGATGGCAAAGTTGGTCGGGTCGGGGAAGTCCACCACGATGACGTCGAAGGTGTCGGTGCTGGTTTGCAGCCAGTGGAAGGCGTCGGTGTTGACGATGTGCAGCTTCTTTGAGAGCAGCGCGCCGCCGTTGAGCTGCACCAGCGCGGGCTGGGTGGCAAACAGCGTG